>NZ_JBEXYL010000065.1:0-53942 GCF_040630895.1 Streptomyces sp. NPDC005728 | reverse complement strand
CGATCTGCCTGCCGGCCGCCGCCCTTATTTTACCTGCCGGCGCGGTGGGGGCCCGGCCGCCCCCGCGGGGGCGACCGGGCCCGCGGTCATGCCGCCCGTGCCTGGGCTCAGAGGGCCGTGATCCCGCTCGACGGGGCACTGCCGCTTCGCATGTGCGATTCGCTACAGGGGCTCCCGCCCCGATCACGACCGGGTAACGCCCTCGCCTCTGGATTCCGCGGCTGAACGATCCGCCGTCCCCTGCGCGGCACCTCCGCCGCACCCCCGATCCCGGCCCCCAAGGCCCGCCGGAACGGTCTTCCGCCCTGCTCCGGGGTGGCATCCGCATGTCTGCGAGGTGTCCGGGGCGGAACCAGAGAAGCGAGAGCGATTTCCCTCAAGGACTTGACTGCGGTAACCCGTACAGCCGAGCTTGGAGTTCATAACTTGTAAGTGGCCCGGTTCCGCAGATGTGACCTGGGCCACGGGCGGCGCAGGGGCCGCCCGGCCGATGGCGGGAGTGGATGGGTCGATGGAGACTCCGGGGTCGCAGTCGTCGCTGCACCGAGCCAACCTGGAACGAGTCGTACGGGCCGTGCGGCTGGCCGGGTCGCTCACGCAGGCGGAGATCGCGCGGACGACCGGCCTGTCCGCCGCGACGGTCTCCAACATCGTGCGGGAGCTGAAGGACGGCGGGACGGTCGAGGTCACGCCCACCTCGGCGGGCGGGCGGCGGGCCCGCAGCGTCTCGCTCAGCGGGGACGCCGGCATCGTCATCGGCGTCGACTTCGGGCACGAGCACCTGCGCGTCGCGATCGGGAACCTCGCGCACCAGGTGCTGGCCGAGGAGTCCGAGCCGCTGGACGTCGACGCCTCCGCCACCCAGGGCTTCGACCGGGCGGAGGAGCTGGTCAACCGCTTGATCGCGGCGACCGGCGTCGACCGGTCCAAGGTGGCGGGCGTGGGGCTCGGCGTGCCCGGTCCGATCGACGTGGAGTCGGGGACCCTGGGTTCCACCGCGATCCTGCCCGGCTGGGGCGGCACCAGGCCCGCCGAGGAGATGCGCGAGCGCCTCGGTGTGCCCGTGCACGTGGACAACGACGCCAACCTCGGCGCCCTCGGCGAGCTGGTCTGGGGCAGCGGCAAGGGCGTGCGCGACCTCGCCTACATCAAGGTCGCCAGCGGTGTCGGCGCCGGTCTGGTGATCAACGGGAAGATCTATCGCGGCCCGGGTGGCACGGCGGGTGAAATCGGACATATTACACTCGATGAATCCGGTCCGGTCTGCCGTTGCGGGAACCGTGGCTGCCTGGAGACTTTCGCGGCCGCGCGCTACGTGCTCCCGCTGCTCCAGTCCAGCCATGGCACCGACCTGACGATGGAAGGCGTCGTACGGCTGGCCAGGGACGGAGACCCGGGCTGTCGTCGGGTGATCGCCGACGTCGGCCGCCACATCGGCAGTGGAGTGGCCAATCTCTGCAATCTGCTGAATCCGAGCCGGGTGGTCCTGGGCGGTGATCTCGCCGAGGCCGGAGAACTCGTTCTCGGGCCCATCAGGGAGTCCGTGAGCCGCTATGCCATCCCGAGTGCGGCGCGCCAACTGTCCGTTCTCCCCGGGGCACTTGGAGGCCGTGCTGAGGTGCTCGGGGCGCTCGCTCTCGCGCTCAGCGAGATGGGTGATTCGACCCTTTTGGACGGTTCTGCCGCCGACTTGCTGCCTGCGGCCACTCCTGCCTTCACTTAGAGAACGGATGGCACCGTTGCCATCTCGTTAAGGATTTACTTCTTGACGTCGCACGTGTGGCCGAGTTGACTTCCAGCCACCTCGGCCGCAACGACGCGGCCTCGTCAGGGAGGTTTCTAGAGTGAACACGCGCATGCGTCGTGCCGCCGTTGCCGTTGCCGCTGGGGCGATGGCTGTCTCGCTGGCCGCCTGTGGCAGTGCCAAGGAGTCCAAGGGCACCGACAGCTCTTCCTCGGCGTCCGCCAAGAAGGGCGACAACATCAAGGTCGGCCTTCTCCTTCCGGAGAACAAGACCGCCCGCTACGAGAAGTTCGACCGCCCCCTGATCGAGAAGAAGATCAAGGAGCTGACGAACAACAAGGCGGAGATCCAGTACAACAACGCCCGCCAGGACGCGAACGTTCAGGCCCAGCAGGTCGACACCATGATCACCAACAAGGTGGACGTCCTGATCGTGGACGCGGTGGACGCCAAGGCCATCCAGAACTCCGTCCAGAAGGCCGTTGACGCCGGCATCAAGGTCGTCGCCTACGACCGCCTCGCCGAGGGTCCGATCAGCGCCTACACCTCGTTCGACAACGAGGAGGTCGGCAAGACCCAGGGCGAGGCCCTGCTGAAGGCGCTGGGCAGCAAGGCCACCAAGGCCTCCAAGATCGTCATGGTCAACGGCTCGGTGACCGACCCGAACGCCGCCCAGTTCAAGAAGGGCGCGCACTCCGTCCTCGACGGCAAGGTCACCGTCGCCAAGGAGTACGACACCAAGGAGTGGTCGCCGGACAACGCCAACTCCGAGATGGAGTCGGCGATCTCCGCGGTCGGCAAGGACAAGATCGCGGGCGTCTACTCCGCCAACGACGGCATGGCCGGCGGTATCATCACCGCCCTGAAGGCCGCGGGCGTCTCCGTCCCGGTCACGGGCCAGGACGCCGAGCTGGCGGGTGTGCAGCGCATCGTCACCGGTGACCAGTACATGAGCGTCTACAAGCCGTACGCCCCCGAGGCCGACGCCGCCGCCGAGATGGCCGTCGCCCTCGCCCAGGGCAAGTCGCTCGACTCGATCGCCAAGAACAAGGTCTCCTCGGGCTCCGCCAAGGACGTCCCGTCGGTCCTGGTCCCGGTCACCGCGCTGACCAAGGACAACATCAAGGACACCGTCATCAAGGACGGCGTCTACACCGTCGCCGACATCTGCACGGACAAGTACAAGTCCGCCTGCGAGAAGCTCGGCCTCAGCTAAGCAGCCCCACGGTCCCTTCCCAAGTACCGGCGTTCGCCCGTGAACGCCCGTACGGGACCGGACGGACTGCCCAAGGCTCCTCCGGCGCCCCGCGCATCAGACAGCCCCGCAAGCTCGGTGCGGGGCGCCGGACGGAACTCCCCCAAACTTCTGCACAACCTCCCGCCGGGTCAGGCGGCGAAGGAGATGGTTCACGTGTCCGCTACGCCCGTGCTGGCGTTGCGCGGGGTCTCCAAGCGATTCGGTGCCGTTCAGGCGCTCACCGACGTAGAGCTTGAGGTCCACGCCGGTGAGGTGGTCGCCCTGGTGGGCGACAACGGTGCCGGAAAGTCCACGCTGGTCAAGACGATCGCCGGCGTGCACCCCATCGATGAGGGTGTCATCGAATGGGACGGCAAGGCCGTTTCGATCAGCAGGCCGCACGACGCCCAGGCCCTGGGCATCGCGACGGTGTACCAGGACCTCGCGCTGTGCGACAACATCGATGTCGTCGGCAACCTGTTCCTCGGCCGCGAGCTGAGGAAGTGGGGCGTCCTCGACGAGGTCGAGATGGAGCGCCGCGCCCGCGAGCTGCTGACCACGCTGTCGATCCGCATCCCGAGCGTCCGTATCCCGATCGCCTCGCTCTCCGGCGGTCAGCGCCAGACCGTGGCCATCGCGCGTTCGATGCTCGGCGACCCCAAGCTGGTCATCCTGGACGAGCCCACCGCCGCCCTCGGCGTCGAGCAGACCGCCCAGGTCCTCGACCTCGTGGAGCGTCTGCGCGAGCGCGGTCACGCCGTCATCCTCATCAGCCACAACATGGCGGACGTGAAGGCGGTGGCCGACAAGGTCGCCGTGCTGCGCCTCGGCCGCAACAACGGCGTCTTCGAGGTCAAGACGACCTCGCAGGAGGAGATCATCTCCGCCATCACCGGCGCCACCGACAACGCCGTGACCCGCCGTGCGGCGCGCACGTCCGGGGAGGTTTCCAAGTGAGCATCGACAAGACCTCCGCGAACATGGACAAGACCCCCGAGGCGTCCGGGGACACGCCCGTCGTGAACCCCGAGGCCGCGGCCGCCGCGGTCACCGCGGTCGACCCGCGCCTGCTGGTGCGCGAGCAGGGCCTGCTCGGCTACTGGACCGAGTTCAAGCGCAAGATGAAGGCAGGCGAACTGGGCTCCCTCCCGGTCGTCCTGGGCCTCGCCATCATCTGCATCATCTTCCAGGTCCTGAACTCCGAGTTCCTCTCCGCGCAGAACATCAGCAACATCACGGTCACGATGGTCGGCACGGGCATGATCTCCGTCGGCATCGTCTTCGTGCTGCTGCTCGGCGAGATCGACCTGTCGGTCGGCTCGATCAGCGGCGCGGCCAGTGCCCTCGCGGCCGTCCTGACGGTCAACCAGGGCTGGCCCGAGTGGGTGGCCGTGCTCGTCGCCATCGCCGTCGGTGCCGCCATCGGCTCGCTGCACGGCTTCTTCTTCGCGGTGCTCGGCGCGCCCGCCTTCGCCGTGACCCTGGCCGGTCTGCTGTTCTGGCTGGGCTTCATGCTGAAGGTGCTGGGCGAGGACGGCACGATCAACCTCGACAGCGACGGTCTGATCGGCAAGCTGACCACGTACACCTTCACGGACGTGGCCGCCGCCTACGGCCTGGCCGTCGTCGTGGTCGCCCTGTTCTTCGTCAGCTCCTTCCTGGGCAACCGGCGCCGGGAGGCCGCGGGCGTCCCGTCCCGGCCGCTGAGCGACACGATCCTGCGCACGGCGCTGCTGGCCGTGGTCTCCTTCGCGGGCGCCTACATGTACAACCAGTACAAGGGTCTGCCGCTGGCCACAGTGATCTTCCTCGCATTCCTGGTCGGCACGGACTTCGTCCTGCGCCGCACCTCCTACGGCCGCAAGATCTTCGCGCTCGGTGGCAGCGTGGAGGCGTCCCGGCGTGCGGGCATCAACGTCACGGCGGTGCGGATCTCCGTCTTCGCGATCTCCGGCGGTTTCGCGGCGATCGGCGGTCTGTTCCTGGCCTCGAAGATCGCCTCCGCCAACCAGAGCGCCGGTACGGGCGACCTGCTGATGAACGCGATCGCCGCGGCCGTCATCGGTGGTACGTCGCTCTTCGGCGGCCGGGGCCGTACCTGGAACGCCCTGCTGGGTGTGCTGGTCATCGTGTCCATCCAGTACGGTCTCCAGCTGGAGTCCATCGCCGAGCCGGTGAAGTACATGATCACCGCGGCGGTCCTGCTGACCACCGTGGTCATCGACTCCATCACGCGCAAGACGCAGAAGACCGCGGGGCGCGCGTAGCGCCCCTAGGCAGGAACAGTGCCCGGTGCCCGAAAGGTGCCGGGCACTGTCGTGTCCCGCAAAGCCGGAACATTAGACTCGTCAAGCCCGGCGACAGCTCGATCAGCTCTACTTGCAAGGAGGCACGGGTGCCGCTGCTGACCCGCATCAGGGGACCGCGCGATCTGGACCGGCTCAGCCTGGAGGAGCTGGACCAGCTGGCAGAGGAGATCCGGACCTTCCTCGTCGACGCAGTCTCCAAGACAGGCGGCCACCTCGGCCCCAACCTGGGCGTGGTCGAGCTCACCATCGCCCTGCACCGCGTCTTCGAGTCCCCCAAGGACAAGGTCCTGTGGGACACGGGCCACCAGTCCTACGTGCACAAGCTGCTCACCGGCCGGCAGGACTTCGCCAGGCTGAAGATGAAGGGCGGCCTGTCCGGCTACCCCTCGCAGGCCGAGTCCGAGCACGACGTCATCGAGAACAGCCACGCCTCCACGGTCCTCGGCTGGGCCGACGGCATCGCCAAGGCGAACCAGCTGAAGCAGCGGGACAGCCATGTCGTCGCCGTGATCGGTGACGGGGCACTGACCGGTGGTATGGCCTGGGAGGCGCTGAACAACATCGCCGAGGCCAAGGACCGCCCGCTCGTCATCGTCGTCAACGACAACGAGCGCTCCTACGCCCCGACCATCGGCGGCCTCGCCAACCACCTGGCCACCCTGCGCACGACCGACGGCTACGAGCGCTTCCTCGCCCGGACGAAGGACATCCTCGACCGCACCCCGGTCGTCGGCAAGCCGCTGTACGAGACCCTCCACGGCGCCAAGAAGGGGCTGAAGGACTTCATCGCCCCGCAGGGCATGTTCGAGGACCTGGGCCTGAAGTACGTCGGCCCGATCGACGGACACGACATCGAGGCGCTGGAGTCCGCCCTGGCGCGGGCCAAGCGGTTCGGCGGGCCGGTCATCGTGCACTGCCTGACCGAGAAGGGCCGCGGCTACCAGCCCGCCCTCCAGGACGAGGCCGACCGCTTCCACGCCGTCGGCAAGATCCACCCGGACACCGGTCTGCCGATCGCCTCCTCCGGCGCCGACTGGACCTCCGTGTTCGGCGAGGAGATGGTCAGGCTCGGCGAGGAGCGCGAGGACATCGTCGCCATCACCGCGGCCATGCTCCAGCCGGTCGGCCTGGACCGCTTCGCCAAGCGCTTCCCCGAACGGGTGTACGACGTCGGGATCGCCGAGCAGCACGGCGCCGTCTCCGCGGCCGGTCTGGCCCACGCCGGCGTGCACCCGGTCTTCGCCGTCTACGCCACCTTCCTCAACCGTGCCTTCGACCAGGTCCTGATGGACGTGGCCCTGCACAAGTGCGGGGTGACCTTCGTCCTGGACCGGGCCGGTGTCACCGGCACCGACGGTGCCTCGCACAACGGCATGTGGGACATGTCGATCCTGCAGGTCGTGCCGGGGCTGCGGCTGGCCGCCCCGCGCGATGCCGACCAGGTGCGGGCGCAGTTGCGCGAGGCCGTCGCCGTCGAGGACGCGCCGACCGTGGTGCGTTTCTCCAAGGGCGCCGTCGGCCCCGCCGTACCGGCCGTGGGCCGCGTCGGCGGCATGGACGTGCTGCGCGAGCCGGGCACCGACCGCCCCGACGTGTTGCTGGTCTCCGTGGGCGCGCTCGCCCCGATGTGCCTGGAGATCGCCGGCCTGCTCGACCAGCAGGGCATCTCCACGACGGTCGTCGACCCGCGCTGGGTCAAGCCCGTCGACGAGGCGATGGCCCCGCTCGCCGAGCGGCACCGGGTCGTGGTCACCGTCGAGGACAACAGCCGCGTCGGCGGTGTCGGCTCCGCGATCGCCCAGGCCCTCAGGGACGCGGGCGTGGACGTGCCGCTGCGTGACTTCGGCATCCCGCCGCGCTTCCTCGACCATGCCTCCCGGGCCGAGGTCATGGCCGAGATCGGGCTGACCGCGCCCGACATCGCCCGCCAGGTCACCGGTCTGGTGGCCAAGCTGGACGGCCGGTTCGACCGTACGGCCGACGAGGTGGACTCGGTCGAGCCCGTGCGCGATTAGGACGCGTCCGGGAAAGCACCCGTCGGGCCGGTTCCGCCCCCTTCCCAGGTGGCGGAACCGGCCCGTTTGCGTGAACCTGCCTGTGCCGGGGCATACGCATCCCCAGCCCTCTCGATCATGTCGAGGACGACGAGCGTGTGGGAGGTAGGTCCGTGAGCAGCACCCTCTTCCGAACGAAGAAGGTCGAACAGTCCATCCTCGACACCGAGGAACCGGAGCACGCGCTCAAGAAGTCCCTGTCCGCGCTGGACCTGACCGTCTTCGGCGTCGGTGTCATCATCGGCACCGGCATCTTCGTGTACACCGGGTCCGTCGCCAAGACGACCGCGGGCCCTGCGATCTCCCTGTCCTTCGTCGCGGCGGGTGTGGCCTGCGCCCTGGCCGCGTTGTGCTACGCGGAGTTCGCCTCCACCGTCCCGGTGGCGGGGTCCGCGTACACGTTCTCGTACGCCTCGATCGGCGAGCTTCCCGCCTGGATCATCGGCTGGGACCTGGTCCTGGAGTTCGCGCTCGGCACGGCGGTGGTCGCGGTCGGCTGGTCCGGCTATTTCCGGTCGTTCCTGGTCAACAACATCGGCTGGCAGGTCCCCGAGGTACTGGGCGGCCGGGACGGCGCCTCGGGCTTCGGCTTCGACCTGTTCGCCGCCCTGCTGGTCCTGGCGCTCACCGCCGTGCTCGTCGTCGGCATGAAGCTGTCCGCACGCGTCACCCAGGTGGTCGTCGCGATCAAGCTGGTCGTCGTGTTCATCGTGATCATCGCCGGCGCCTTCATCGTCAACACGGCCAACTACAAGCCCTACATTCCGCCGTCCCAGCCCGAGGCGGCCGGCGGCAACCTCCAGGCCCCGCTGATCCAGCTGATGTTCGGGTGGGCGCCGTCCAACTTCGGTGTGATGGGCATCTTCACCGGCGCCTCGATCGTGTTCTTCGCGTTCATCGGCTTCGACGTGGTGGCCACGGCCGCCGAGGAGACCCGCAACCCGCAGCGGGACATGCCGCGCGGCATCATCGGCTCGCTGTTCATCTGCACGGTGCTGTACGTGGCCGTCTCGATCGTCGTCACCGGCATGCAGAAGTACACGGAGCTGTCCGTGCAGGCCCCGCTCGCGGAGGCCTTCAAGGCCACGGGGCATCCCTGGTACGCCGGTGTGATCAGCTTCGGCGCCACCATCGGCCTGATCACCGTCTGCATGATCCTGCTGCTCGGCCAGACCCGGGTGTTCTTCGCGATGAGCCGCGACGGGCTGCTGCCGCGGTTCTTCTCGCACACCCACCCGCGCTTCCGGACGCCGTACCGGCCGACCATCCTGCTCGGCGTGATCATCGCGGTCGTCGCGGGCTTCACCAGCCTCCAGACGCTCGGCGAGCTGGTGAACATCGGCACGCTGTTCGCGTTCATCATCGTCGCGATCAGCGTCATCATCCTCCGCAGGACCCGCCCCGACCTGCACCGCGCCTTCCGCACTCCGTGGGTCCCGGTCATCCCGATCCTCTCCGTGTGCGCCTCGCTGTGGCTGATGCTCAACCTGCCCGCCGAGACCTGGCTCCGGTTCGCCATCTGGATGGTCATCGGCTTCATCGTCTACTTCCTCTACGGCCGCTCGCACAGCCGCCTCAGCCGGCACGAGGAGACCTCCGTCGACGAGGTCACGCACCCGCCGAAGGGCAACACCGAGTAGCCGTCAAGGTCCCCACCTCGGTCCCGTATGTCCCGCTTCAGATGGGACTGCGGTGCCGGATAGCCTCCTGCCCATGCTCGCCGCCCCGCTCGCCCCCGCACGGAACGTGACCGCCCGGAGGGCGTACTGGGCACGGCTGCTGCCCGTCCTCGCAGCCCTGGCCTGCGTCACCCGCGTCCCGTCCTTCGTCCGGCCGCTGTGGAGCCCCGACGAGGGCTATCTCGCCGTCCAGGCGCGCCTCCTGGCCCAGGGCGGCCACCTGTACGAGACGGTCGTGGACCGCAAGCCGCCCCTGGTGCCCTGGCTGTACGAGGCCGCCTTCGCGGTCTGCGGATCCGGCTCCCTCACCCCGGTGCGGGTCCTGGCGGTCCTCGCGCAGACGCTCACGGCCCTGCTGCTGGCCTCCGTGGCCCGGCGCCGCTGGGGCGACACCGCGGGCCGTACCGCCGGGGTGTTGTACCTGCTGGTCTCGGTCGGGCTCAACCCCGAGGACGCCCAGGCCGCCACCTTCGAGGTGTTCATACTGCCCTGTACCGCGGCCGCCCTGTGGTGCGCGGACCGCGGCCGCTGGGGCGCGGCCGGTGCCGCAGTCGCCTGCGCCTTCCTCGCCAAGCAGACCGGAGGCGCGGTCCTGCTGCCGGTGGCGTGGCTGCTGTACCGGGCCGGACTCCCGCGCGCGGGCGCCCTGCGGCTCGCGGCCGGGTTCGCCGTACCGGTGGTGTGCGCGGCCCTGGCCACGGATCCCGAGGGGTTCCTGTTCTGGACGGTCACCGGTTCCGCCGCCTACGCCACCTTCACCGGCTCCGAACTCCATGTCCTCGGCCGCTGTCTGGCCAACACCGCGATCCTGTCGGTGGCCTGTGCGGGCCTGATCCCGCCGGTCGTACGGGCCCTGCGCACCGCCGGCCCGGCAGCGGCCGACCTGTGGCTGTGGCTGGCCTCCTCGGCCTTCGCCGTCACCCTCGGCTTCCACTTCTTCGGCCACTACTACCTGCAACTCACCCCGCCCGCGGCGCTGCTGGCCACGGCCGCGCTGCGGATCCCGTCCCGTGAACGGCTGACGGCCGCCGTCCTCACCTCGGCCGGCTGCTGTGCCCTCTTCCTCGCCTGGGGCCTGCTCGCGCCGCGCCCCGAACTCGCCCACGCCCAGCGCCTCGGGGCGGCCCTCGCCCAGCGAACCGCGCCGACCGACCGGGTCCTCGTGTGGGGCATGCACCCCGAGACGTACTGGCTGGCCGGCCGCACTCCCGCCACCCGCTACCTCACCGCCGGCCTGCTCACCAACTACAGCGGCGGCCGCGACGGCCCCCAGGTCGGCGAGAAGTACGCGGTCGAGGGCGCCTGGCCGGTCTTCCGGGCGGAGCTGGCCGTACACGCCCCGGCCCTGGTCGTCGACGACTCCCGCGGCAGGCCCTACGGCCCCGACCGCATCCCGAGCCTGCGCCGGCTGCTGGCAGGCCGGTACGAGGAGGTGGAGAGGGTGGACGGCGCCGTGCTCTACGCCCGGACGCCGCCCGGCTGAAGAGGGCCGGCTCCCGCCGGAGCGCACCCTGGCCGCAACAACAACTCGGGTCAGTCCTCGTCAGTCCTCGTCGGTCAGCGAAGACATCGCGCGTGGACGCAGGACCATGAGCGAGCCTTCCAAGGTCGCCACCATGGCAAAGGGGAACCGGTCGACCTCAAGACAGAGCGCAACGTCATCAGGATGGACTCCTTGACGCACCCCCTCCGCCAGTTCGGCGGCGGCACGCGACTCGGCAGCGCGGCGGACGAAGCCGGCAGCATCCGTCTCAGCCTCGGTGGCCCTCCGGGCGATGTATTGAGCACACGCCAGATCTTCATCGGCCTGCCCGTCTTCGCCCGTGACCACGAACGTGACACTGTCGCTCTCGTGTGTCCGCAGGAGCCGAGCCGTAGCCTCCGCCACCACGAAGCCGGCGCACAGCACCAGCGGAGCGTCCCTGACCGCAAGGGCGCCGACCGTCCCTGCCGTGGTCTTCTGCACAACGGTCCGTCCGCCGAGGTCGATGGACCGCAGCAGGCCCGGCGAGTTGACGGTGTCGAACCCGGGTGCGGGCGGACCGTCTTTGAGCGCCACCCAATCCGGGTGGCGAGCCTTGAGCGCCAAGGCTTCGTCCAGCGACTCCGCAAGGACGATCTTCTCCGCCCCCTGGGCAAAGGCCCAGGCAGCCACGGTGAAAGCACGCATGACGTCGACTACGACCGCCACGGACGGGGCTTCGACCAGATCAGCGATACCAAGGAAACGAGTGTCCATTCCGATCATGATCGCGCATGCCCGACCGTGGGTGCCCGGAGAGTGATGCGCCTCACATCGACGGTCTCGGAATTTGGACTTGCGCAAGCTGTTCAGACTCCGAGGTCGTCAATAAAGGCGATCTTCGGCAGTTCCAGCGGATAAATGCGTGACCTCTCGGTCGCGATCCAATGAATCATTGACTCAACTCGGTCAAGTGCGTCGGCAGGCTCGGTGAACTCGGACATGAGATGCAATATGTTCTGCATGGCGGCTGCCTTTTCGGGATAGTATTTCCCGAAGAATTCACAGCACATGTCCGGGTCGCGCGTATATTCCTGCAGCCGTTCGGCAATCAATTCCAGGCCGGCGCGTAGTACTCGCTTCACAAGCCGCAGGACGAGTGTTCGCGCCAAGACGTCGGAGGCGTCGTCAACGGCGCAACGAACCGTTTTGAGATCGAGTTCGAGATTGAACAGATGACTGAACGCGTCTGCGTCAATCCGGTAGGGAGCGATCCGCGGCGCGAAGTCTTCGCCGTACACCAGAGCCGATTGTGTCTTGATGTAGAAACCGCTCTTACGGTCCGTGAGTATTGCTGTCGCGGATGTTATGGCGAGATCGATATCGACGGCAGTTGAATGTCGGCTGAGTGTGCGATCCACAGCCTCCTGCGTCCACGCCCTGTCGACCGCGTGCTCCTGGTGGGTCACGGCTATTAGATCAAGGTCTGAACGTCCGAATACGGCCGTTCCGTTGGCCACTGATCCCCTCACGTAAACACTGGCGAGATCTCGGTAGCGCGACCGGTATTCATCCACCAGACTCTCGATGAGGGGGCGCCATACCGGGCCGACCTTCTCGATGTCAGCCATATTCATTAGGTGGCCGTCAGTGTTGAGGGGAATAAACACTAGTCACTCCTATTGACCCTGAAGGGGCGAACTCGGTGGTTCGGGATCGGCATCGCGACCGTAAACCGCTACAAGGCGTATCGCGGCGCCGGCGCCTCCATCCGGGCGCCCAGGCCGGTCTCGTCCTTCATCACGCGTCGGCATGAGGTGGGAAAAGGCTCCTTGACGGGCCGGCTCGGGTTGTCACAATCACCCGGCTGCAAGCAACTTGCCGGCTGTGGCTGTCACCGCGAGAAACCGATCGTTCTCCGCTGAGGTGCCTATGGTGACACGGGCAGCTTCGGGAAAGTCGCGTATGAGGACCCCACCGGCCGCGCAGTGCGCCGCAAAGGCGGCGGGATCCGGCATGGGGAGCCAGAAGAAATTCGCCTGAGATGCCGGGGCCCGGGGCACCAATGCCTTCAGCGCGGGGAACATCCGGGCACGCTCCGCGGTGATGAAGTCGACGCGGCGACGTACCTCTTTTTCCTGCTCGAGCGCGGCAAGCGCGGCAACCTCGGCGAAGGTGCTCGTGGCGAAGGGTGCGAGGAGCTTGCGCATGGCGTTGGCCACCTCCGGCGCAGCAGCCAGCCACCCCAGGCGCAGGCCGGCAAGGCCCCAAGCCTTTGACATGGTGCGCAGAACCACTACGTTGCGTCGGTCACCGTACTCAACCAGTCCGTCCGGAACATCGGGGTCGGTGACGAACTCGCAATATGCCTCGTCCAGAACGACCAGGACTGATTCCGGGACAGAGTCGATGAACTTCGTGAGCTCTGCACGGGTGACGGCAGTGCTGGTCGGGTTGTTGGGATTACAGATGAGTGCCACGCGGGTGTCGGCGGTTATCGCCGCTGCCATTGCGTCAAGGTCCTGGCTGAAATCATCGGCGCAGGGCACCTGCACGGGGCGCACATTACCGCCCACTGCAACGACCGGATACGCCTCGTAGGAGCGCCAGGGAAAGATGAACTCCTGGCCTGGTTCGCACACAGCCTTCAGCAGCAGTTCAAGGAGGTAGACGGAGCCGAAACCGGTCACTATCCGATCCGGTGTCACACCGTGGTGGTCGGCCAATGCATTACGCAGGGCCACAGCTGCCATGTCTGGATAGCGGTTGGAGCCACCGGCAGCTGCAACGATGGCATCGAGAACGCCGGGCAGCGGGCCGAAGGGAAGTTCGTTGAGCGCGAGCCTCGCAGCATCAGGTGCCTGCGGGGCACCGCTGCTGTCAAGCGGGATGGGACTTGGCAGGTAGGACGGCAGGACGTCCAATTCCGGCCGGGTAAGCTGCGCTTCCAACGGTCCTCCTCCTTCAGTTGACTTGCAATGGAGCTGTATCGAAGATCGCGCCCCACGGTGGTCGGTGCCATATCTGCTGCGGTTGGGAAACGCGAAGCCGCAGGCCGGCTGAGGGCGGCAGGGATCAGACCAGAGTGGACGCAGGCAGCATGGGCATGCGGGATGCTTCGGTGGTCCATGCCCCGTCGACGTGCTCGATGTAGTCGTAGAGGGGCTGGAACTGCACGCGCGCGCTTTCCTCGGAAGCCACGTAGCGCTGTGTCTTGAGGGCGACATCATGCGGAATCGGCTCCAGTGGCCCAAGCCCCGCTGACAACACCTGCGCCTTGCAGGCCCTCTCCAGGGTGATATAGCGCCAGGCTGCCGCCTCCACCGATGCCCCAACTGTGAGCAGACCGTGGTATTTGAGGATCAGAGTATTAAAGTCGCCGAGTGCTTCGGCGGTCGCCCGGCCGTCTTCGAAGGTGTGGGGAAGACCGCCGAAGTCGTGGTCCACCGCCTGGTCCTGGTAGAAAGCGCAGGTGTCCTGGCTGATGGCGGGGAGTATCCTGCCGGTGGCTGCCCAGATACGCCCGTACGGGGAATGAAAGTGTGCTGACGCCACGACATCCGGCCGCGCGGCATGCACGCTGGAGTGCAGCACCAAGGCACCTATGTTGACCGGGTGGCGGCCTGCCAGCACGTTGCCGTCGTAGTCGAGCAGCACTAGATCATCGACATCGGTCTTCGACAGGTGAACCCCGACGGGGTTCACCCAGAACGCGTTCTTCACTTCCGGGTCTCGGCATGCAAAATGTCCGGCGAAGCCCTCACCTTCGTCATAGCCCCACCGCGAGAAGAGGCGGAGTGCGGCAATCAGCTGCGTCAATCGGTGCTGCCGCTCCTGAGGGATTGACCGCGTGATTTCGGGATCGTCAGTGTCGTTCACCAGAACGATCGAACCCTTCATGGTGTGCATCCCATCGTTGTTGGGTGAATTACTGCGGGGCTGACGCCGAAGCAGCTGGCGGCCGGTGCGCTGGTGAGGCTCGATGGCGGCGGAGTGGTTCGAGCGCGAGGAGAAGGCCGCCGATATCGCCGAGGCGTTCGACGTCGGGTGGAGAAGTGGCGGCGGGCGTGGCGCGAGGGCGGGAGTGGCGGCCCTGCGTCACCCACGATCTGACCGTGGACCGAAGCCACGGGATCACAGGGCGCACCAAGGCGTCGGCCGCCTCGTGCCAGTGCCCTTCCAGGGCCGCCGCCTCAAGGGATGGAAGCGTCGCCACAACGGCACCCTCGCCCAAGATCCGCTGCCTCGGCGAGCAGCCCATGGCTACCCTGAAGTGCCGGCGACTCCTGCGGAACTCCGCTGCAGCACCGAACGAATCACCGGCGATTTCGCCGAAGCTCCGCTGGTTCTAGGCGGCTTGCGAGGTCACCTGGCCCAACGGAGCTTCGGTCTTGTCTGTCGCAGCCCGCCCACCTGCAGAAAGAGCCGATATCCGGACTTTGCGCCAGTCCCGGGGAGAGAAGACTCAGGCGGCCGAAACGTTCGGGAAGATTTCGGGGAATGCGTCGACAATGGCCTGCCTCATCGCAAGCTGCACCGTCTCGAGATCGCCGTCGCCCGGGACCGAAACGAAATCAGTGAACTCGGGGAGGCCGACGTAGGCGGCCCGGAAGGCCTCGAGGAACTCCGGGCTCTCTTCGTCGATTCCGCGCACGTTGATGCGGCGTACCGCCTCGGCCGGGGAGACGTCCAGAAAGATCGTGAGATCCGGCTTGAGCGCACCTCCGAGGAGTCTGCGCAGGAAGTCGACGCTGCCGACCCCCTCGGCCTTGGCCAGGGCGTACTGGCAGTAGATGTAGCGGTCGACGATCACGACGTCGGGGGACGTCATGAGGGTCTCCTCGAGCGCGGAAACCCGGGCCAGTTGGGAGCACGCAGAGATGAGGCGCATGGTCTCGCCGCCGATGAGCTCCAAGTGGTCCTCGAGCCCATCCTGTTGGGCCATGGCGTCGAGAGACTTGCGTACGGGTGCCATGGTGAGGCTCCGGTGAGCCTGGCCCGGAACGCCCTGTGAGCGGAGCCAATCGCCGAGCATTCGCACCTGGGACGACTTGCCGGCTCCGTCCAGGCCGATCACCGCCACAAGTCGCCCGGTTCTGGATCCTTGGCCCGCAGGGTATTGCTGTGCGCGCACTTCCACCGCCCTAGTGAACTGTTCCGTCACTGAAGAAATTGACGGGCCTGCTGTACGGCCCTCGTGAGGGAAGGCGAGAACCAAGGATGCAGATTCCTGAGATGAATCTGTGGTTCTGAACTCGCGCCCCCCGTCGACGCCTCAGCGAACCTAGATCAATCCCAGGAGGGTTGTAAACAGCTTTCCAACTTGCGTCTCGGGGAATGAGATGAGCGTACTGAGGAGCCGTGTCTAACCCGGACATAATCGCTTGATTTCTGCTGGCCAGCCACGGTCTCGGCTGCAAGAAGCGGAGGAAGTTGCCCCGGTAGCTGTGGTGTTGGAGGTCTACGAGTCGTAAGTCACCCGGTTTGCTTGGGTGTTGGAGGTGACGAGGGAGGAAGTCACCGGGCTGGCTGGGGTGTTGGCGTCCGTCTTGACTGTTGACGGGTAATGTCGACTCTGCCTATGGTGCTTCCTCGCTATGATCATCTCGGTCGGCGGCCACCTGGTCGAAACGTCTCTGTTTCACCGTCAGCCGTCACGGAATGTCCTATTCCGTTTCCCGAAGTATCGCGAGGGGCAGCGCAGCCCTAGCCATCGCCTTTTAACCTGCTCGGGCATCTTTTGAGTTTCTGGCCCGTCGGTTTGCGGTGGCCCTTCCGTGTCTGAGTACTTCTCTAGGAGTTGCATTGACAGCGCAGTTGCCCGTTGATGACGGGGGATCCGGCACGGCCGTGGCCAGGCGCCTCGTCTTCGCGGATGTCGCCCATCAGTACTCGGTCGCACCGGTCGCGGACGCGCCCGTATGCGTGGTCGAGCTCGTACCCGAAGAGGGCAGTGGCGCGCGGGCCGTGGAGTACCTGCGTCAGGGAGACACCGTTGCCCGAGCGGTATCGGCGCTGGATGCCACGGGCGGGGCAACGGCGCTCGACCCGCCGGCCGAGCCCCTGGCGACCTGGGCCGGTACGAGGCTCAACGAGGACTTCACGGCCTATCTGCGCACGGCCCTGGCGGCGCCGGGTCAGGCCCCGGATGCGGATTCCGGCGATGAGTCCCTTGAGGCACTCGGTCCGGTCATGCTGCTCCGTACCCACGCGGGCGAGCAGCAGCCCTACACGGAAGTGCTGATGTGCACCCGTATACGTGCCATCGGGGCGCTGTTCGTCCGAGTCGCTCAATTCGGTCATTCCGTCGATTCCGACCTCGGTGAGCTCGTGACAGCGGCATTCAAGCACCGCACCGAACTCGAGGATTTCGTTCGTGTCGAGGGCAACGCCTACCGGGGATACGAGAAGGACATCGAGATCGAGGAGAAGGTCACCCTCATCGATGACGCCTCCATCTGGTCCCTCACCAAGAGCATGTGGACGGCCGTCGAGAACGGGGACTTCCCCGGGTTCATCACCGACCCGGGCTACGAGCTGACCCGCTGGCACTTCGTACAGCACAACTTCGAGGTGCTCGCGCCGGACGACGAGGTCGGCCACTACGCCTTCCAGGAGAACCTGGAGGGCAAGTACCGGCTCAAGATGAAGAAGTTCTCCAAGGACTCTCTGCGCCGTGTCGAGACGTTCCGCAAGGGCCTGGAGATTCCGGGTGCCGACTTCGAGGACTACCTGGCCCGGGAATTCCCCGACCTGCGCTTCAGGCGACTGCCGGGCTTCCGGCGTACGAAGTTCGACATCAACGTCCAGTCCGTCACCACCGGGCACTGTTTCGGCATAGAGACGGACGAGGTCACCCTCAGCGACACCACCGGGCGCAAGATGCGGCAGGTCGAGACGGAGTACCTGGAGACCCGCCGGCACGCCGGCATGGACGCCACGTCGATCGATACCGAGCTGAGCCGCCTGACCAGTCTGGTCGAGGCACATCTGGCACGCCTCGGCATCGCCGCCGAGCGCGGCCTCTACTCGAAGTTGTCCTTCCTGCGCGACTGTTCGCAGCCCGCCGACCGCTGACGGTCATCGGAACCGCCGCGGGACAGCGCGCGGCGGCCATGACCGCCTCCTCCCTCAGAATCCGGCCGGACCATAAGGACGTGCGGTGTGAAGACAAGTCGAAGGGGGATTCGATCCTTTCATGACATCACGCACAGTGATGTCGATGTGAGGCGCCCCATCGTGACGCTGTTCAGCGGCGGGCTGGACAGCACCTACCTCCTGCACCGCCTGGTGCAGGCCGGTGCCACCGAGGTGCACGCCCTCAGCGTGAGTGTCGGTGGCGACGAGAAGCCGGAGCAGATCCAGCGGATCGCCGACCAGTTGGGGGTGCGGCTCCACTTGGTCGACGGGCGGGCCGCGTTCGTGGAGGAGTTCGTCAAGCCTGCGATCGCCGCACACGGCGTGTACCTGGACACACACCCCGTCAGCTCGTCCCTGAGCCGGCCGCTCATCGCCCGTACGGCCGTGCACGTGGCGCGGGACCTGGACGCGGGGATGATCCTGCACACAGCCAACCGCTCGCAGAACACGCTGCGCAGACTGAACGGCGCACTCGACCAGCTCGGATTCCAGGGCCACTTCGGCACCCCCTACGACCTCGATCCCGTGGACCGGGAGATGAAGATCAAGGAGCTGCGGGCCGTCGGCCTGGAGGAGATGGCCGAGCGCTCGGCCAGCGGCGACTCGAACCTGTGGTGCCGCGAGTTCGAGTCCGGGATCCTGGACGATCCCGAGAACCACGCGGTGCCGGAGTCCTACTACCGATGGAGCGCGACTCGGGGGATCCCCGACACGGAGGACCTCGATGTGACCTTCCGCGCCGGAACGCCCGTTGCCGTCAACGGGTGTGAGCTCCCGCTCGCGGACGTCATCGAGTTGCTCAACCGAACGGTCGGAGCCCACGGCCTGGGCCGCTACACCGGCCTGGAGCACCTGGCGGGCGGAATCAAGGTCCTCGAAGTGCGAGAGATGCCGGCGGCCTGGCTGCTGCTGGCGTCCCGCCGCCATCTGGAAACGGCGGTGCTCGACGCCGAGGCCCTCAGGGAGAAGATCCACGTCGAGCAGATCTGGGTCCGTGAGGCGCTCGAAGGGCGCTGGTTCGGCGGTCTGCGAGCGGCCTGCCAGGCCTTCCTCACGGAACTTGTCGCCCCGGTCACCGGATCGGTGCGCTGGCGTCTGGCCGGCAGCCGGACCTCCACGGTCTCCATCGTCGCCGCCGACCCCAAGTACGTGCGCAGCAGGGAGGACTGGGAGCAGGCCTCCATCAGGGAGGAACTCTCGCACCTGGGTGGAGCGGTGAACGACGAGAACGGGAGCGGACAGTGGTAGGGCCCCACCGGAACACCGAGCCCACCCCCGGGCGCCTGGTCATCATCGACGCGAGCGTGCGCACCGCTCGCATCGCGCACACCCTCGGCTGCCACACCGTTTTCGTGCAGTGTCCCGGCGCCCCCGTGCACAAGCTGGTCGACGACTTCTCGGGCTACTACAGCGTGGATTTCACGGGGGAGGCGTTCACAGGATTCGTCATGGAGGTCCTGCGTCCGCTTGTTCCCACGGCGGTGGTCTCCCTCAGTGACGACGGCGCTCCGGCGGCCGCGACCGCGAACTCCCTGCTCGGCACGCCCGGCACCCGGGTCGACGTGCTGCAACGCCTCATGGCCGGCGCATCCGGCGGTGAGGCCGACCATGCCGGGGAGCGGTACGCGTACACCTTCAGCGAGGCGGGAGCACACCGGTGGGTGGCGCTCGTGGATGAGGGAGCACAGCCGACGCTGGCCGAGCACGTCGTTCCGGAGCGGCGGCTGACCCCCGGCGAGCACGACGTCATCGAGGCGGCCCTGACCGGGTTCCTCGACACCGCAGGCCTGGAGAACGGCCCCGCCCGCATCCGGCTGCGGAGCCTGGACGGCGAGGTGCGCATCATCGGCGCCACCCCCACCGCGGGCACGGACGAGGAGGCCGAGCTCGTACGGCGGCTCACGGGATTCGACCTGACGCGCTCGACCCTGCGCCGCGCCCTCGGGCTTGCCGACGACAACGCCACGAGCCCCGCCCGCGCCCACGAGGGGGCCACCCGATGACGAAGACGACTGCGCTGTTCATCAACAACCACCCGTACTCCCACTTCAACCGCGGCGGTACCTACATCCTGCCGACCTCGGAAATCGGGATCCACATGGTGGCCCGCACCCAGGTCGACGGCGGAGTCAGGGGATTCACGGACCACCCCATCGACCACGTCGCGCTGTGCGAAGCCAACGACGAGGACCGCTGGCGCGAGATCTGCGAGTGGACGCTGCGCAACCACTCCATCAGCCGGGTCATCGCCGTGCACGAGCGAGCGGTGCTCCTCGCGGCTGAGATGCGCTCGAAGTTCGGCCTCGCCGGCATGGACTACGAGACGGCGACACGGTTCCGCGACAAGGTGCGGATGAAGGAGGCCGTACGGTCGGCGGGCGCCGCGGCGGTTCCCGACTTCGCCGCCCTCGACACCGTCGAAGACCTGGAGAAGGTGGACTGGAGCACCGGCCGCAAGGTCATCAAAAGCCGTTGGGGCCTCGCCGCGAAGGACCTCTACATGGTCGAGTCGCTGGAGGAGGCGCGGCGCACCGTCGGCGGCCTGGACCTCTCCGGCTCCCACTACGAGGTCGAGGAGTTCGTCAAGGGCCAGATCTACCACTGCGACTCCGTCGTGCGCGACGGACGCCTCGTGTTCCGCAGTGTCGGCAAGTACCTGGCCGACCCCGCGAGCTACGCCCCGGGTTCCTTCTTCGGCACCGTCCTCATCGGTGAAGGCGAGCTGCACAAGCGCATCACCGAACTGAACGCGGAGGTGCTGGCCGCACTGGGGCTCAAGGACGGCACCACACACCTGGAGCTGTTCCACACCGAAGCGGACGAACTGGTGTTCTGTGAGGTCGCCGGGCGCCCGCCGGGCGGCATCATCCCCCCGGTCATCCAGGCGCAGTACGGCTTCAACATCGTTGAGACGCAGATCCGCATCGACGCCGGGCTCGACATCTCCCTGGGGTCCGCCCCCGAGCCCGTGGCCGGCGGAGGCACGAGCGGATTCATCGCCTTCTACCCCGGAGGCGACGATGCCCGCGGGATCGACGCCGACCGGCTGGCCGCCCTGGGCGTCGTGGAACACCTCACGCACCGCGGCGCGGGCAACGGCCGCGGAGGCGTCCGGCACTCCACGGACTTCCTCGACTCGTACGTGGTCAGGGCCCCCGACGACGAGACGCTGCTGCACCGGATCGCCTGTATCGAGGACGAGTACCGGCGGTGACGACGGCCCGCAGTACGTCCTGTCCGCGTGTGACGCACCACCAGTGCCCCGAGCCTTATGAACGAGAGATGTGGCATGCCTGACTTCGACCTGATCGGCATCGGCGTAGGGCCGGCGAACCTGAGCCTCGCGGCCCTGTCCGACCCCCTCCCCGAGGTGCGCTCCCAATTCCTGGACGCCAAACCGGAGTTCCGGTGGCACCCCGGCCTCATGCTCCCCGACTCCCAGCTGACGGTGACGTACTTCAGGGACCTCGTCACGCTCGTCGACCCACGGAGCAAGTTCTCCTTCCTGAACTTCCTCGTCGAATCGGGCAGGGCGTTCAGGTTCCTGGAGGCGAACGGACTGAACTGCTCCCGGCGCGAGTTCGAGCAGTACTACCAGTGGGCCGCCGCACAGCTCCCGTCCCTCCAGTGGGGCAAGCCCGTCGAGTCCGTGTCCCTGACCGACGACGGCTTCCGGATCACCTCCGAGGGAGGCGACACCAGCACGGCCCGCAACCTCGTTCTCGGATCGGGATCCGAGCCCCGCCTGCCCGCCTTCGCGAAGCCGTTCGAGGGGGAGCGGGTGGTACACAGCAGCAACCTGACCGTGGCCCGCCCCGAGTGGAAGGGGCGCCGGGTCCTCGTCGTCGGGTCGGGGCAGAGCGGAGCCGAGGTCGTCAACCACATCCTGTCCGACGACAACCGCCTTCCCTCGACCCTCACCTGGACCTCCAGTCACATCGGCTTCCAGCCGCTGGACGACTCGCCCTTCACCAACGAGTGGTTCTCCTCGAACTTCGTCGGCTACTTCAACGGACTTCCCGCCGCGCGCCGCGCGGAGATCATCCGCGAGCAGCGCAACGCCGGCGGCGACGGCATCACCGACGAGCTGGTGGGCTCCGTCTACCGGCGGCTCTACCATCTCGACCACGTCCTGCGGTCCGAGTTGCGCCACCGCCTCCTGGCGTGCCGCCGGGCGGTGGGCCTGGAGCAGAACGGATCCGAGGTCGTCGTCGACCTGCACGACGTGAACCGCGGCGACGTCGAGCGACTCCCGGTGGACCTGGTGATCTTCTGCACCGGATACCACAACCCGATTCCGGAGTACCTCAAACCTATCCAGGATCAGTTGTCCATCGAGGACGGCACGTTCCGCGTGCGGCCGGACTACTCCCTCGAGTTCGACGGACCGGAGGACCTCCGCATCTACGCCCAGGGCTTCGCGGAGAGCAGCCACGGCATCAACGACACGCTGCTCAGCCTCGCGTCCTGGCGCAGCGCCCGCATCGTCAACTCCGTGCTCGGCCGCGAGGTGTACCGCGTCGACGAAGGCACGACCACGGTGGCCTGGCAGTAGCGCCTCACATTCGAGCGGTTCTTCGAGCTGTGTCCACCAGCGGGTGCGGGCGGGCGCCCGTGCCCGCCGCTCGGTGGATGGCCCATGTCCACAAGGGGGATCATGAGTACCGACAACGCCGGGACAAAGGCGCTGTTCGAACGGACGAGAGTCTCACGCAACGACGCGTTTGTCTTCGTCATGAAGCTGGCTGTGGCGCTGGTCATCAGCTGTCTCGGAGGGCTCCTCGCCCTGACCGGCGGATGGTTCGGCACGCCCATCGGCGTGCTGCTGCTCGCTGCAATGTACACGCACATGGTGGAGCTGCAGCACCAGTGTCTGCACCACTCCGCGTTCCGCCGCAGCTCGCTGCACCGGCCCGTCGGATTCCTGCTCGGGCTTCCGCTGCTCTCGGCGTACAGCCACTACCGGGTCCAGCACCTTCAGCACCACAAGTACCTCGGTACGCCGGACGACTCCGAGTTCTTCGGCTTCGACACGCGCGCGCCGCTGACCTGGGGAGCCCTGCTGCGGGGCACGCTCAGCCCCGCTCGACTGTTCCAGGTCGGGGTGGACGTCCTCACGAGCTGCCGGGGCACCTGGACGTACACGATGGGGCAGATCGCCGACCGTGCCCGTCGACAAGTCATCACCGAGTACCGCCTGTTCGCGCTGTGCGTCGTCGGAGCCGCGGCCCTGTCCGTCGGAGGGTACGGCCATGCCGTCCTGATGCTGTGGGCCCTGCCGCTCCTGCTGTCGATACCGATCCACTTCCTTCTGGAGCTGCCCGAGCACGTCCTGTGCGACAACGAGAGCACGGACGTCCTGCGCAACACCCGGACGATCAGCGGCAGTTGGTTCAGCCAGTGGTTCACCAACGGCAACAACTTCCACGTCGAGCACCACGCGTCGATGGTGGTCCCGATCAACCGCCTCCAGGAACGCCATCCAGTGGCCAAGGAGTACGCCATGCACACGGAGGACAGCTACGTGACCTTCTACGCGAAGATCATGAGAGAGGCGAACCACAACCACAGGCAGCGCCGCGCGCCGGCCACAGCCGTCAAGATAGACGCGGACGCATGACAGTGACATCCGAGCCCGCGCTGTCTGCGGACGCGCGCGTGCTGCGTGTGCTCGTCACCTCGTCGATTCTCTCGAAGGTCGCAGACTGGCAGCTGGGCATCGTCATTCCGCTGGCCGTGCTCGCGGAGTCGGACTCCGTCGCCCTGGCCCTCGTCTCGTTCGCTCTGCGCGGTGTCTCCTACGTCGGTTCGCCCTTCCTGGGATCCCTGATCGACCGCTTCGACAAGCGGACGATCTACGTACTGGCCCAGCTGCAACAGGCCGTGTGCCTCGTTCTGCTGGCGGCGATGCTGTCCAGCCGGCTGTCAGTGGCCGCTCTGGTGCTGCTCTCGGGCATCGGCGGGGTCGCGAGCACGATCACCGGTCAGTTCGTGCTCATCCCGAAGCTGATCAGCGCGCCGGCCCGCCCCGTGGCCGTTGCCAAGCTGAACTCGGCGATCGAGCTGTCGAAGGTCATCGGGCTGGTCCTGGGCGGCACCGCCTTCGGCATCCTCGGCCCGGCACCGGCCTCGCTGTGCATCGCGGTCCTGTACCTGCTCTCGGGCTGCGTTGCGCTGCTGCTGCCCAGGGTGGCGTCCGGCCACGAGAAGATGGACATCCGCCGGGACCTCGCGATCGGCTTCCGCTGGGTCGGCCGCCGCGAGATCCTCTGGCTCGTGGTGACCATGTCGATGACGAACCTCGCCATCGGCCAGCTGGAGCCCGTCCTGATCACCGAGTTCGGTGATCAGGGAATGAAGCCCGGTGTGATCTCCGTGGTGATGGCGGCGGGCCTGCTCATGGGCGCCCTCGCCAGCCGGCTGGCGCCGGCCGTCGCTCCCGCCTGGAGCCCCGAACGACGCATCCTGGTCGCCCAGTTGATCGCCTTCGCCGGCCTGGTCCTCGTGGCCACGCCGCTGCTGCCGGTGCGGCTCCTCGGATTCATGGTGGAGTGTTTCGCGGTCGCCGTCAGCAACGTGGCCTCCATCACCTACCGACAGGAGACGATCCCGGACGACGTCGCGGGCCGGGCCAACGCGACGATCCGCATGTTCATCACGGGGGCCTCCCCCCTCTCCGGATTCCTCTTCGCGTGGGCGAGCCGGCTCGACGGCTTCTGGTACTGGCTGCCGGCACTGGGCCTGTGGGGCGCCGCGATCGTGATCTGGGCCGTCTACACCCGCAGCAGCGGACGGGCCGCCCAGTGGGCGGACGACCTGGAAGGAGTCTCCCTTGGAGATCGCTGAGCTGGACCATGTCGTCGTCGCCACGGTGGACCGTGACGAGGCCGAGCAGCACGCCTGGAAAGACGCCGGCGTGCCGGTCGACATCGTCAGGCTCGCCGAGTCCGATGGTCTCGACGAGGCGACCCTGGCCGATCTGGGGTTCGTGGCGCGCCCGCGCTGGATCAACTGGTGCGCTCCCGTGCGGGATTCCGCGGCGGAGTTCGAGGCCGCACTCTCCGGTACCGAGCGGCGCAATATCCGCCTCGGCCGCCGCTTCGTCCAGGACGAAGGACTGCACGTCAGCGTCCGGGTCGGACTGACCCCGGAGCTCATGGACGAGTTTCTGGTGGTGTACGACCGCCAGATCGAGGCGATGCCGCGCGGGAAGAACTTCGCACGCCGCTGGCGCGACCGTCTCCTCGCGGCGGGGCATGAGCACGTCAGCGTCTGTGTGTACAAGGGCGCCGGCATGATCGTCGGCTCGCTGTGGTGGATCCGCCCCGAGCAGTCCGTGCTGCAGATGCGCTTCTCCGCGGCCTCCGCCGACGCGCGCTCGAGCCGGGTGATGCGGGTGGCCTACATGGAGGCGTTCCACTTCGCCCGCGAAAACGGGCTGGTCCTCGCGTCCCTCGGCAACGACCCCTCCCTCTTCGGGCACGTCGTACAGCCGGGACTGTTCACGTTCAAGAGCCGCTTCGGCTTCGCCCCCGTCCCCTCCCACATACTCGACCCCAACCTGGGGGGCGAACACGCCGACAGGTTTCTTACGCTGCGATCGCTCTCCGACCCCGCGCTCGTGGTGACGTGGGGACGGCACCGAGCCACACCACCGTCCTGGCCGGAGTCCGCGCAGACCCCCGGCCACGATCTCCTCATCCTGTCGGCCGCACCCGACGAGGCGCTGACGGGCCGCTTCCGCACGGATGGTTTCCGGGAGACCCGGTCGGTGACGGTGGTATAGCCGCGTGGTCCGAGCAGTGCACCCGATGGCAGAAGGGACGCAAATAAATGGAACGTGGCACCAGCAGTGATGACAGCGAGCAGCAGGCCGGCGCGCATTGGGTCATATGGGAGAACGCCGGCGAAGAGACGGTCTTCGACAGACGACTGAACGTCCCGGTGCACCTGTCGAGCCCTGACGTGACACGGGAAGTGGTACAGCTTCTGCGCGACAGCGGGGCCCAGGAATTCACTGACTATCCAGGTCGTCCATGCCATGCGCACTCCTGCTGGTAGCACGTGCTTCTGGGCATCGCGAGGCAGGCGTTCGTGGGGCTCACAGCTCTTACGTGCTCACCTGGAGTAAAGGTCCGTACGGGGCCCGGCCACCTCCGCGCCCAGGTCGGTCACCCGGCGGCGCAGCTCCCGGTCGGCCGTGACCACCAGGCGCGGCAGGCCGGAGTTCTCCGCCACCAGCTCCACGATCCGGTCGTCCCCGCTGCCGGGCGCCGACTCCACCCGTACCCCCGGCACCGACTCCACCCCACGGGCGGCGCCCTCGACGACGAGCACGATGGCCACGGCACCGTCCCGGCCCGGCAGTCCCCCCGTGGCCAGCCGGTCCCGCAGTCGCTCGGCGGCGCCCCTGCGGTCCCGCCACCAGCCGTCGGGCCGCGATCCGACGACGTTCGCGCCGTCGACGATCACGAGCAGCGGACCGTCCGGGGCGGGGGAGCCGAGGGGGTCGTCCATGGGCCAAGGGTGCCATGCCGAGCGCCAGGGGGCGGGCTCCGGACCTCGTCGGCGGCGGCTTACAGTGAACTGGTGAACGGAGACTGGCTCATACGCGGCCGCGACGGCCGGCTCAGTGTCTACCACCTGTCGGGCGACGTCGTCCTGTGCCGGGCGGAGCGCGCGCCGGGCGGCCCCTGGACCGACCCGCGCAAGGTGGGCGGCGACCAGAAACTCCACCCCGTCCTCGCCGTCGGCCAGGGCGCCGACGGCTACGCCCACCTGGTCTCCTGGCGGCCGACGCTGCCGGGTGAGTCGGGCCTGGTGCACTCCACACACTTCCGCCCGCACCTCGCCGCCCTGGACTGGCACCCGATCGGGCACCCGCGGAAGAAGGGCGGCGACCGGTCGGGCACGCCGGCGGTCGCCGTCGACGCCCAGGGACGTGCCCATGTGTTCGTCCGCAACGACGGCGGCGGGGTGCACATGGTCAACCAGAAGGAGAAGGGCGGCTGGGCGCCCTGGGTGGACCTCAGGGGCAGCAAGGTGCAGGACGGCCTGGCGGCGGTGACGGGGGAGTCCGGCCGGGTCGAGGTCTACGCGGCCGTGCCCAAGGGACTCCTGCACTGGCGCCAGGAGGAGCCGGGGGCCAAGCCCGTCGTCCAGGAGCCCTTGGAGGCCGAGGTGCGTCCCGGCACCCTCCGCGCCCTCGCGACCTCCGCCGACAGCACCACCGTCTTCTTCACGGACACCTCCGGTGACCTGTGTGCCTGGCGGTCCGGCAGCAAACCGGTCACCCTGCTGCCCGCGGCGGGCCCGGGCCCGGTCACCGCGATCCGCTGCACCCTGGACGGTCACGACTGCACGGTGCTGGCCCAGCGCTCGGCGAGCGGCCGCGTGGCCTTCGCCGCCTACCCGACCGAGCAGGAGTCGGCGGGCGCCTGGTGGGAGGAGTCGGGACCGCAGCTGCCGGTGGACGCGCTGGTGTCCCTCGCGGTGGACGAGGACGAACGGGTGGTGGCGGCGACGCTGTCCCCGTCGACCGGAGAGCTGCTGCTGACCCGGCGCAAGGACGAACCGGGACTGGCGCTTGAGGCATGGCGGTCACTCTGATCTTCTGATCACGCCGGTCTTCCGATCACGCCGGTCTTCCGATCACGCCGGTCTTCAGATCATGCTGATCGCCTGATCACGCAGAAGGGCCCCCGCCGAAGCGGGGGCCCTTCGTGACGTCAGCGGGTGCTAGGCGGGAACACTCGCCACACCCGGCGCCAGGAACTTCTTGCCGTTCACGCGCTCCGAGACGCCCTCACGGTCCAGGTACGGCGTGATGCCGCCCAGGTGGAAGGGCCAGCCGGCGCCCGTGATGAGGCAGAGGTCGATGTCCTGGGCCTCGGCGACGACACCCTCGTCGAGCATGAGCCCGATCTCCTGGGCGACGGCGTCGAGGACGCGCTCGCGGACCTGCTCCTCGGTGAGGACGACGTCGCCCTGCTTGAGCAGCGCGGCGACCTCCGGGTCCAGCTCGGGCTTCCCGCTGTCGTAGACGTAGAAGCCGCGCTTGCCCGCCTTGACGACGGCCGCGAGGTTCGGCGAGACCGTGAAGCGGTCCGGGTAGGCCCGGTTGAGGGTCTCCGAGACGTGCAGGCCGATCGCGGGACCGACCAGCTCCAGGAGCACCAGCGGGGACATCGGCAGACCGAGCGGCTCGACGGCCTTCTCGGCGACCTCGACCGGGGTGCCCTCGTCGATGACGTTCTGGATCTCGCCCATGAAGCGGGTCAGGATGCGGTTCACGACGAACGCCGGGGCGTCCTTCACCAGAACCGCGGTCTTCTTCAGCTTCTTGGCCACCGCGAAGGCGGTCGCGAGGGAGGCGTCGTCCGTCTGCTCGCCGCGGACGATCTCCAGCAGCGGGAGGATCGCGACCGGGTTGAAGAAGTGGAAGCCGACGACCCGCTCGGGGTGCTGCAGCTTCGACGCCATCTCCGTCACCGACAGCGAGGAGGTGTTGGTGGCGAAGATCGCGTGCGCGGGGGCGACCGCCTCGACCTCCGCGAACACCTGCTGCTTGACACCGATCTCCTCGAACACGGCCTCGATGATGAAGTCCGCGTCGGAGAAGCCCTCGGCCTTGTCCAGGACACCGGTCACCAGCGCCTTGAGGCGGTTGGCCTTGTCCTGGTTGATCCGGCCCTTGCCGAGCAGCTTGTCGATCTCGGCGTGGACGTAGCCCACACCCTTGTCGACACGCTCCTGGTCGATGTCGGTCAGGACGACCGGCACCTCCAGACGGCGCAGGAAGAGCAGGGCGAGCTGGCTGGCCATCAGACCGGCGCCGACGACGCCGACCTTGGTGACCGGGCGGGCCAGGTTCTTGTCCGGGGCGCCCGCGGGGCGCTTGCCGCGCTTCTGCACCAGGTTGAACGCGTAGATGCCGGAGCGCAGTTCGCCGCCCATGATCAGGTCCGCAAGGGCCTGGTCCTCGGCGTCGTAACCCTGCTGCAGGTCGCCGTTCTTGGCGGCCGCGATGATGTCCAGGGCACGGTAGGCGGCCGGAGCCGCGCCGTGCACCTTGGAGTCCGCGATGAAGCGGCCCTTGGCGACGGCCTGGTCCCAGCCCTCGCCGCGGTCGATCACCGGACGCTCGACCTCGATGTCGCCCTTGAGGACGTTCGCGGTCCAGATCAGCGACTGCTCCAGGAAGTCGGCGCCCTCGAAGATCGCGTCCGCGATGCCGAGGTCGAAGACCTGCTGGCCCTTGAGCTGCTTGTTCTGGTTCAGGCTGTTCTCGATGATGACCGAGACGGCCTTGTCGGCGCCGATCAGGTTCGGCAGGATCGTGCAGCCGCCCCAGCCCGGGACCAGGCCCAGGAAGACCTCGGGGAGGGAGAACGCCGGGATGGCCTTCGACACCGTGCGGTAGCTGCAGTGCAGGCCGACCTCGACGCCGCCGCCCATCGCCGCGCCGTTGTAGTAGGCGAAGGTCGGGACCGCGAGGGCCGCGAGGCGCTTGAAGACCTCGTGGCCGCCCTTGCCGATGGCCAGCGCGTCCTCGTGCTTCGTCAGCAGCTCGACGCCCTTGAGGTCGGCGCCGACCGCGAAGATGAACGGCTTGCCGGTGATGCCGACACCGACGATCGTGCCCTCGGCCGCCTCCTTCTCGACCTGGTCGACGGCGGCGTTGAGGTTCGCCAGCGAGGCCGGGCCGAAGGTGGTCGGCTTGGTGTGGTCCAGGCCGTTGTCCAGCGTGATCAGGGCGAAGCGCCCGGCACCGAACGGCAGGTCGAGGTGGCGTACGTGCGCGGACGTCACGACCTCGTCCGGGAACAGCTCGGCGGCGCCCTTCAGGAGTTCGGTGGTGCTCACTTGTCGCCTCCGGCGTCCTTGTGGTGCGGGTTCTCCCAGATGACCGTGGCGCCCATGCCGAAGCCGACGCACATGGTCGTGAGGCCGTAGCGGACCTCCGGCTGCTCCTCGAACTGGCGGGCCAGCTGCGTCATCAGACGGACGCCGGAGGAGGCCAGCGGGTGGCCGTACGCGATGGCGCCGCCGTACTGGTTGACGCGCGCGTCGTCGTCGGCGATGCCGTAGTGCTCCAGGAAGGCGAGCACCTGGACGGCGAAGGCCTCGTTGATCTCGAAGAGGTTGATGTCCTCGATGGAGAGACCGGCCTGCGCCAGGGCCTTCTCGGTGGCCGGGATCGGGCCGTAGCCCATGACCTCCGGCTCCACGCCCGCGAAGGCGTACGAGACGAGACGCATCTTCACCGGCAGGTTGTGCTCGCGGGCGAAGTCCTCGCTCGCGAGGATCGAGGCGGTGGCGCCGTCGTTCAGACCGGCCGCGTTGCCCGCGGTGACCCGGCCGTGGACGCGGAACGGCGTCTTCAGACCCGACAGGTTCTCCAGGGTGGTGCCCGGACGCATCGGCTCGTCGGCCGTGACCAGGCCCCAGCCCGTCTCGCCGGCCTCGGGGTTGGTGCGGCGCACCGAGATCGGCACCAGGTCCTGCTGGATCTTGCCGTTGGCGTACGCCTTGGCGGCCTTCTCCTGCGAGCGCACGGCGTACTCGTCGGCGCGCTGCTTGGTGATCGTCGGGTAGCGGTCGTGCAGGTTCTCGGCGGTCATGCCCATGAACAGGGCGGACTCGTCGACCAGCTTCTCGCTGACGAACCGCGGGTTCGGGTCCACGCCCTCGCCCATCGGGTGGCGGCCCATGTGCTCCACGCCACCGGCGATGACGGCGTCGTAGGCGCCGAACGCGATCGAACCGGCGGTGGCCGTCACGGCGGTCAGGGCGCCGGCGCACATGCGGTCGATGGAGTAGCCGGGAACCGACTGCGGCAGACCGGCGAGGATGCCGGCCGTACGACCGAGGGTCAGACCCTGGTCACCGATCTGCGTGGTCGCGGCGATGGCGACCTCGTCGATCTTCTTCGGGTCCAGCCCGGGGTTGCGGCGCAGCAGCTCCCGGATCGCCTTGACGACGAGGTCGTCGGCGCGGGTCTCGTGGTAGATGCCCTTCGGGCCCGCCTTGCCGAACGGGGTGCGGACGCCGTCTACGAAGACGACATCCCTGACGGTACGAGGCACGATGGCTCTCCTCCAGGGTGCGGGATGGCACTGCTGCGACGCGCAAGCGCTGAGCGCGCGCTCAGGACCCATGCTACTTATGAGTAACGTAGCTGCACAGCCCTGCCGGGGGGAGCGGCGAACGTCACACCGGCACCTCCCCGGATCTTGGCGCGATCTCGACGTCCCTGTTCCGCTTGTGCGGCCCGTACGGTGAGCGCGCCCGAAGGTGGCGCGGAAAACCGCACGGGCACCCGTGACAACCCGCAGCCGCCGTTGGCGAGAAGGCGCTGCGGCGGCTAGGCACCCTTCGCGGACAGCGCCGAAACCAGCACAGGGGTGACCTGCTCCACCTGCCACGGCCGTGCGCCGTACCCGACCAGCGCGGCTCCGACGGCCCCTGCGTCGGCGGTCGGCGGCTCCCAGCAGACCCTGCGCACAGTGTCCGGAGAGACCAGGTTCTCCTGAGGCATGTTGAGCTGCTCGGCCAGCGCCGAGACCCCGGCCCGGGCGGCCGACAGCCGGGCCGCGGCGGCAGGATCCTTGTCGGCCCACGCCCGGGGCGGCGGCGGCCCGGCCACCGCCTGCCCGGGCTGGGGCAGCGCGCTGTCCGGGAGGGCCTTGGCCCGGTCGACCGCCGCCTGCCACTGGTCCAGCTGCCGCCGCCCCACCCGATGCCCGAACCCGTTGAGCGCGGCCAGCGCATGCACGGTGCCCGGCAAGGAGAGCGCGGCCTCCACGATGGCCGCGTCCGACAGCACCTTGCCCGGCGACACATCCCGCCGCTGGGCGATCCGGTCCCGCGTCTGCCACAGCTCCCGCACGACCGCCAGCTGCCGGCGCCGCCGCACCTTGTGCATGCCGGACGTACGGCGCCAGGGATCCTTGCGGGGCTCGGCGGGCGGCGCGGTCGCGATCGCGTCGAACTCCTGGCGCGCCCACTCCAGCTTGCCCTGCCGGTCCAGCTCCTTCTCCAGGGCGTCCCGCAGGTCTACGAGGAGTTCGACGTCCAGCGCCGCATAGCGGAGCCACGGCTCGGGCAGCGGCCGGGTGGACCAGTCGACGGCGGAGTGGCCCTTCTCCAGGACGAAGCCGAGGACGCCCTCGACCATGGCACCGAGGCCGACCCGGGGGAACCCGGCGAGCCGCCCGGCCAGCTCGGTGTCGAACAGGGCCGTCGGCACCATGCCTATTTCGCGCAGGCAGGGCAGGTCCTGGGTGGCGGCGTGCAGCACCCACTCGACGCCGGCCAGCGCCTCGCCGAGACCGGAGAGGTCGGGGCAGGCGACGGGGTCGATCAGCGCGGAGCCGGCGCCCTCGCGGCGCAGCTGCACCAGATAGGCGCGCTGGCCGTAGCGGTAGCCGGAGGCGCGCTCGGCGTCGACGGCGACGGGGCCGGAGCCGGCGGCGAAGGCGGTGATCACCTCGGCGAGGGTGCTCTCGTCGGTGACCACGGGCGGAATGCCCTCGCGCGGCTCGAGCAGTGGAGTCGGCGCCCCCGTCACAGAAGATCCGGCGTCGTCCGGAGGGGTGCCTCCGGTGGTGCGCAGGGAACTGTCTGCTGCGGTCTCTTGGGCGTCCGTCACATGTCAAGGGTATCCGTGTGTGGACAGCGCCCGTCGACGGAACGTTCCGTCGACGGGCACCGGAGGGTCGTAAACCAGTCAGGCCGGTGAAACGTACGTTCACATGAGTGAACTCTGGGCTCCGCCGAGCGGCTCGGCGGCGGAGCGGGTCAGGGGCTCAGTGGATGATGCCGGTGCGCAGGGCGACGGCCACCATCCCGGCGCGGTCGCCCGTGCCGAGCTTGCGGGCGATGCGGGCGAGGTGGCTCTTCACGGTCAGGGCGGACAGGCCCATCGAGACGCCGATGGCCTTGTTCGACTGGCCTTCTGCGACCAGTCGCAGCACCTCGACCTCGCGGCCGGACAGCTCGCGGTAGCCGCCCGGGTGGCTCGGGGCACCCGGGGGGCGGCGGTGCATCCGGGCGCCGGTGCCGAGGGGGGTGGCGCCGGGTCGGGTGGGGAGCCCGATGTTCGTCCGGGTGCCGGTGACGACGTAGCCCTTGACCCCGCCCGCCAGGGCGTTGCGCACGGCGCCGATGTCGTCGGCGGCGGAGAGTGCCAGCCCGTTGGGCCAGCCCGCCGCGCGGGTCTCGGACAGCAGCGTCAGGCCGGAGCCGTCGGGCAGGTGGACGTCGGCGACGCAGATGTCGCGGGGGTTGCCGATGCGGGGACGAGCCTCCGCGATGGACGAGGCTTCGATGACATCGCGCACACCGAGCGCCCACAGATGGCGGGTGACGGTGGAGCGGACGCGCGGGTCGGCCACGACCACCATGGCGGTCGGCTTGTTCGGGCGGTAGGCGACCAGGCTTGCGGGCTGCTCGAGGAGAACGGACACCAGGCCTCCTGGGGTGGGGGGACGGGGCCGGCTTGGGGGGAGGAAGCCGGGACGAACCGTGCTTTCAAGGTCACAGTCGTCTTCGGCAGCAAACCCGTCCGCCTTTAGAGAATGATCACGATCTAGTGAGTAACAATCCGTGCAATTCGGACACGCGATCGATCATCCGAAGATCGAGTCGGTTCGGGCTGAGGCGATTCGAGTACGGAAAGTGGCCGTATCGACAAAGAGAGGGTCAACAAGGGGTCCGTGTGGATGACACCGGCGTGACCGGGGACCGTCTCACCGTGACTGCGGACCCCTGCGCTGCGGCAGCGTCACCACCGAGGCGTCGCCCGGTCCGGCCGGGGGCAGCCCGCCGACCTGGGCCAGCAGATCGCACCAGGAGGCCAGGTGACCGGCGGTGTCCGGAACCCCGCCCAGGCCCTCGCGGGGCGTCCAGGAGGCTCGGATCTCGATCTGCGAGGCGGGCGGGCGCTCCGACAGGCCGCCGAAGTAGTGCGAGCCCGCGCGCGTGACGGTGCCGCTCGGCTCGCCGTACGCCAGTCCGCGCGACTGCAGCGCACCGGTCAGCCACGACCAGCACACCTCGGGCAGCAGCGGATCGGCCGCCATCTCCGGCTCCAGCTCCGCCCGCACCAGCGTCACCAGCCGGAACGTCCCCTGCCAGGCGTCGTGCCCGGCCGGGTTGTGCAGCAGCACCAGCCGCCCGTCGGCCAGGTCCTGGTCGCCGTCGACCACCACGGCCTCCAGCGCGTACGCGAACGGCGCGAGCCGCTGCGGGGCGGGTGTCGGCTCCACCTCGACCTGCGGCCGCAGGCGCGCGGCCCGCAGCGCGTCGACGGCGGCACGGAAGGCCGGCGGCGCCGCCGTGCCCGCCCGTCCGTCCGCGTCCGCGGTGTCCTTCGCGTCGTCCATTCCGTCAGCGCCGTCCGACAGTCGTCCCTGAGCCGCAGCCATGCGGGGAAGAGTAAGGGGAACGGCGCCCCGGCGCAGGTAGGACACCCCTGAGGGCGGCCGCACTTCTCACGTCGGGGCCGTGCGAGACTTGCCGACGTGAGTGCCAACGCAAGCCCCACGGGCCAGCAGCCGACAGCGACGTACGACAGCGCGTTCCTCAGGGCGTGCAGGCGCGAGCCCGTGCCGCACACCCCGGTGTGGTTCATGCGCCAGGCCGGCCGCTCGCTTCCCGAGTACCGCAAGGTGCGCGAGGGCATCCCCATGCTGGAGTCCTGCATGCGGCCCGAACTGGTCACGGAGATCACGCTGCAGCCGGTGCGCCGCCACAACGTGGACGCGGCGATCTACTTCAGCGACATCGTCGTTCCGCTCAAGGCCATCGGCCTCGATCTCGACATCAAGCCCGGCGTCGGCCCGGTCGTCGAGCAGCCGATCCGCACCCGCGCCGACCTCGCCCGGCTGCGCGACCTCACCCCCGAGGACGTCCCCTACATCACCGAGGCGATCGGCCTGCTCACCCGTGAGCTGGGCGCCACCCCGCTGATCGGTTTCGCGGGCGCGCCTTTCACCCTCGCGAGCTACCTGGTCGAGGGCGGTCCGTCGCGCACGTACGAGAACGCCAAGGCGATGATGTACGGCGACCCCGAGCTGTGGGCCGACCTGCTGGACCGTCTCGCCGACATCACGGCCGCCTTCCTGAAGGTGCAGATCGAGGCGGGAGCCTCGGCCGTCCAGCTGTTCGACTCCTGGGTCGGCGCGCTGGCCCCTGCGGACTACGTGAAGTCCGTGATGCCCTCCTCGGCGAAGGTGTTCGAGGCCGTCTCGGGCTACGGCGTCCCGCGCATCCACTTCGGTGTCGGCACCGGCGAGCTGCTCAAGCTCATGGGCGAGGCCGGTGCGGACGTCGTCGGCGTCGACTGGCGTGTCCCGCTGGACGAGGCCGTGCGCCGGGTCGGCCCCGGCAAGGCGCTCCAGGGCAACCTCGACCCGACCGTCCTGTTCACCGACAAGGACACCGTCGAGGCCCGGGCCCGTGAGGTTCTCGAGGCCGCTGCCGGTCTGGAGGGGCACGTCTTCAACCTCGGCCACGGCGTGCTGCCGAACACCGACCCGGACGCACTGACCCACCTCGTGGAGTACGTCCACACGCACACCGCCCGCTGAGCGGACCCGCTCACCACACCTGACGGGGCCGGGCCTGCCTGCCGAACAGCAGACGGCGCGGCTCCGGCGGGGGCGGGGTGCCGGGCTTCAGCGGCCAGGCCAGCAGCATGCCCGCCACGAAGCCGACCACATGGGCCGCGTAGGCCACCGTTCCGGCGCCGGAGACACCGTGCCCGGAGGAGTACACCGCCTGGAGCGCGAACCAGAAGCCCAGCACCAGCCAGGCGGGCAGCCGGAGCGGCAGGAAGACCAGGAACGGGACGAGGACCCACACCCGCGCCGTCGGGTACAGCACCAGATAGGCGCCGAGGACCCCCGCGATCGCCCCGGACGCGCCGATCAGCGGGTCCGCGGAGGCGTCGTTGAGCAGCGCGAAGCCGTAACCGGCCGCGTAGCCGCAGACGACGTAGAAGAGGAAGTAGCGGATGTGGCCCATCCGGTCCTCGACGTTGTTGCCGAAGATCAGCAGGAAGAGCATGTTGCCCAGCAGGTGCAGCCAGCTGCCGTGCAGGAACATCGCCGTGAAGACGGACAGCGCCGGGGACTTGGCGTAGCCGGGCGGTCCCACCACACAGCCCGGGCCGTCCGGGCCGACGCCCACGGCGCCGGTCGGGACCACCTGAGGTATCCGATGGTGGATCAGCTCCCTGGGGACCACCGCGTAGTGGTCCATGAAGGCCTGCAGATGGCACAGCTGCGCCAGGTCGCTTCCGCCGGCCACGGAGCCGGCCATGCCCGGCGTGGTGAGGAAGACGAGGACGTTGGCGGCGATGAGCGCGTACGTCACATAGGGCGTGCCACGTACCGGGTTCACGTCATGGACGGGGATGACCACACAGAAGTAGTGCCCGCGATGTGGCACGCGAACCGGTGAACGCCGCCGGGCGGGGGTGCGTATCTCTCCTCAACCGACGTGAGGATCAGGCGATGGACGCTCGGCAGGTTTCGGCGATGCATGCTCTGCCCGACGGAGAGGCGGAGATCTCTTTGGTGGTGCGGCTTCCCTGGGAGGACGTCGCGCGGCTCGGCCAGGAGGCGGGGCGGCTGGCCGCGCAGATGCAGCGGCCGGTGACGCTGGACGAGGCGGTGAGTCATCGGCTCCGGTCGACCCGGCCGTCGGCCTCCCATGCCAAGCCGCTGGCAGAACAGCCCGCAGCCGTTTCCGCCAACGCGTCCGTGGCTTCTCTGCCGCGACTCAGCGGGACGGCCTAGACGCGTTGCCGGGCTCAGCGGGTTGACCCTGTGCCTCCGCGGAGGGCTCCCTTGCGTACTTGTGCCGTCGCCTTTCTCGCCGCCACCAGAACCGGGTCCCACACCGGCGAGAACGGCGGGGCGTAGCCCAGGTCCAGAGCCGTCATCTGCTCCACCGTCAGGCCCGCCGTGAGGGCCACCGCGGCGATGTCGACCCGCTTGGCCGCGCCCTCCCTGCCGACGATCTGCACCCCCAGCAGACGGCCCGTGCGGCGCTCGGCAAGCATCTTGACCGTCATGGGGGAGGCGCCCGGGTAGTAACCGGCGCGGCTGGTCGACTCGATGGTGACGGTCTCGTACTGGAGGCCGACGCGGTGGGCGTCCTTCTCGCGCAGGCCGGTGCGGGCGATCTCCAGGTCGCAGACCTTGCTGACCGCCGTGCCGACCACGCCGGGGAAGGTGGCGTAACCGCCGCCGACATTGGCGCCGATGACCTGGCCGTGCTTGTTGGCATGGGTGCCGAGCGGGACGTACTGCTCCTGACCGGAGACCAGGTTCAGCACCTCGACGCAGTCGCCGCCCGCCCAGATGTTCTCGTGGCCGCGCACCCGCATCGCGAGGTCGGTGAGCAGGCCGCCGCGGACGCCGAGGGGGAGGCCCGCCGCCTCGGCCAGCGCCGTCTCCGGGCGTACGCCGATGCCCAGGACCACCACGTCCGCCGGGAACTCGGCGTCCTCCGTGGCCACCGCCCGCACCCGGCCGTCCTCGCCGGTGAGCACCTTGGTGACCTCGGCATCGTTGACCATGGTGATGCCCAGGCCCTCCATGGCCCGGTGCACGAGCCGGCCCATGTCCGGGTCGAGGGTCGACATGGGCTCCTCGCCGCGGTTGACGACCGTCACCTCGAAGCCGCGGTTGATGAGCGCCTCGGCCATCTCCACGCCGATGTAGCCGGCTCCCACGACGACCGCGCGCTGCTCCGGCGCCGCACCGGTGCGGCCACGCGTGCGGGAGAGCGTGTCGAGCAGCGCCTGGCCGTCGTCCAGGGTCTGTACGCCGTGCACGCCGGGGGCGTCCGCTCCCGGCATGTCCGGGCGGATCGGGCGGGCGCCGGTCGCGATCACGAGCTTGTCGTACGCCGTCCAGGACGCGTCCCCGGAATCGACGTCACGCGCGCGTACCCGACCGCCCGCCACGTCGATCTCCGTGACCTCCGTACGCATCCGTACGTCGATGCTCCGCGCGCGGTGCTCCTCGGGCGTACGGGCGATCAGCTCGTCCCGCTCGGACACGTCACCGCCGACCCAGTACGGGATCCCGCAGGCCGAGTAGGAGGTGAAGTGGCCGCGCTCGAACGCCACGATCTCCAGTTCGTCCGGCCCCCGCATCCGGCGTGCCTGCGACGCCGCGGACATGCCCGCGGCGTCGCCGCCGATCACGACCAGCCGTTCCCTGCTGCCCCGCCCACCGCTCATGCTCATGCGAACACGCTACGGGGCCGGGGCATTTCAGTCCTGGTCGGGCTCGCGGGAGGAGTCCGGTACCGGGCGCGCGTGGGGGAGCCGGCCCGGGGCCGTCGTCGCGGGCGCCGCGCGGCGCGCCAGGCGCGGGCGTACCACCCGTAGCCACAGCAGCACCAGCAGCGCGGCGAGCGCGGCGAACGGCAGGACCGCGCCCAGGGCCAGGGCGATCCAGCGCAGCATGGTGACGAACACGTGCCAGCCGCCCGCCAACGCGTCCACGAAGCCCGGTGTGTCGTCCTCGGACGCCGCCTTCTTCACGGGCGTCTCGGACAGCGACAGGGTGATGGTCGCGAGGCTGGTGCGGTCCTTCAGGGACGCCTGCTGGGCGAGCAGCGCCTCCAGGTCCGCCTCCCGGCTGCTCAGCTCTCCCTCCAGGGTGACGACGTCGCTCAGCTTGGTCGCCCGGTCCATCAGCTCGCGGATGCGGGCCACGCTCGCCCGCTGCGACCTGATCCGGCTGTCCACGTCCACGACCTGGTCGGTGACGTCCTCCGCCTTCGCGCTGCGCTCGACCAGCTTGCCGGTGCCCTGGAGCCCGGCGAGGACCTCGTCGTACTTCGCGGTCGGCACGCGCAGCACGACCCGGGTCCGCTCGTGGCCCTCGGAGTCCCGGCTCGTGGTCTCGTTGCCGACGTAGCCGCCCGCGCTCTCGGCGGTCGTCCGGGCCTCGTCCAGGGCCTTGGGCACGTCCTTGACCTCGACGGTCAGGGAGGCGGTGCGGATGATGGCGCTCGGGGTGAGTCTGGGCGCCTTGCCGGCCGGCTTCCTGGCGTCGTACGCCTTGCCTCCGGCGGTGCCCTCCTGCGGCTGAGCGGCGTCCGCGGCGGACTTCGCCCCGCCGGCGCTCGAGTCGTTCGCGCCGCTGCACCCGGCGAGCGCCAGGGAGGCGGCGAGCAGGACCCCGGCCAGGGTCCGGACGGATCGTGCGGAACGTGGTGTGCGCATGGGCGGTACCCCCGATGACGACGACTTGTGACGCACCTTTGACGCCAGGGCCGCCCGGAACGTTGGGCATGGCCGGTTCCGATGCGGTCACGGTCCGGCCTCGTCCCGGACACCGGTCCGGGACGGGAGTGTCAGCGGGGTCTGAGAGAGTGGGGCAATGAGCGCAACGGGTACGAGCACGGGGCATGTCGTCGTCGTCGGAGCCGGTATCGCGGGGCTGGCCGCCGCCCACCGGCTGCTCGGGCGCGGGGTGCGCGTGACCGTCCTGGAGGCGTCGGACCGGGTCGGCGGCAAGCTGCTGCCCGGCGAGATCGCGGGCGTCCGGGTCGACCTCGGCGCCGAGTCGATGCTCGCCCGCCGCCCCGAGGCCGTGGCCCTCGCGCGCGAGGTCGGCCTCGCCGAGCAGCTCCGGCCACCGGCCACCGCGACCGCCTCGATCTGGACCCGCGGCGCCCTGCGCCCGATGCCCAAGGGTCATGTGATGGGCGTCCCCGGCACGGCGGCGGCCCTGGCCGGGGTGCTGTCCGAGGAGGGCCTGGCCCGCATCGGGCGCGACGCCGACCTGCCCCGCACGGAGACCGGCGACGACGTGGCCGTGGGCGAGTACGTGGCGGCGCGGCTCGGCCGTGAGGTCGTCGACCGGCTGGTCGAGCCCCTGCTGGGCGGGGTGTACGCGGGCGACGCGTACCGCATCTCGATGCGCTCGGCCGTCCCGCAGCTCTTCCAGGCGGCGCGCACCCATGACTCCCTCACCGCGGCCGTCCGCGACATCCAGGCCAAGGCCGCCGCCCACCAGCAGACCGGGCCCGTGTTCATGGGCATCGAGGGCGGGGTGGGCCGGCTGCCGCTCGCGGTCGCCGAGTCGGTGCAGGCGCGCGGCGGCGAGATCCTGACCGGGACACCGGTGCGGGAGCTGCGCCGGGGCGGGACGGCGGATCCGGGCACCACGCGCGGGTCGCGAGCCCCCGGCCGGGACGCAGAGGCAGCCGGCACCGCGGGGGCCCAGGAGGCCGACGGGACGGCGCGGCCGGACGCCGCGTGGCGCGTCGTGGCCGGTGACCACATGCTGTACGCGGACGCCGTCGTCCTCGCCGTCCCCGCCCACGCGGCCGCCGGCCTGCTGCGCGCCGAGGCCCCGGCCGCCGCGACCGAACTCGCCGCCGTCGAGTACGCCTCCATGGCCCTGGTCACCCTCGCCTACCGCCGCGCCGGCCTCGCCCTCCCCGAGGGCAGCGGCTTCCTCGTGCCGCCCGTGGACGGCCGCACCATCAAGGCGTCGACCTTCGCCTCCCAGAAGTGGGGCTGGATCGCCGACCAGGACCCGGACGTGGTCGTGCTGCGCACCTCCGTGGGGCGCCACGGCGAGACGGAGATCCTGCGGCGCGAGGACGCCGAGCTGGTCGAGGTCTCCCGGCACGACCTGCGCGAGGCCACCGGGCTGGACGCCGTTCCCGTCCGGACCCGTGTCACCCGCTGGACCGACGGACTGCCCCAGTACCCGGTGGGCCACCACGCGCGCGTGGCCCGCATCCGCGAGCACGTCGCCAAGCTGCCGGGCCTCGCGGTGTGCGGCGCGCAGTACGACGGCGTCGGCATCCCGGCCTGCATCGCGAGCGCCTACGCGGCGGTGGACCAGCTGGCGGGCGACTTCGGCGGGGTCGAGGAGCTGACGGCGAACCCGGTGCAGAGTCTGCACGGCGGAGCGGGAGAATAGGGACCATGAGTGACGACGCCCCCACCACCGAGTCCGGCAGGATCCCGAACAAGGGCAAGCTGGCCAAGGACCTCAACGAGGTCATCCGCTACACCCTGTGGTCGGTCTTCAGGCTGAAGGACGTGCTCCCGGAGGACCGCGCGGGTTACGCCGACGAGGTCCAGGAGCTGTTCGACCAGCTCGCCGCGAAGGACGTGACCATCCGTGGCACGTACGACGTCTCCGGTCTGCGCGCCGACGCCGACCTCATGATCTGGTGGCACGCCGAGACCAGCGACCAGCTCCAGGAGGCGTACAACCTCTTCCGCCGTACGAAGCTGGGCCGCGCCCTCGACCCGGTCTGGTCGAACATGGCGCTGCACCGCCCCGCCGAGTTCAACCGCTCGCACATCCCGGCGTTCCTCGCCGACGAGACGCCCCGCAACTACGTGAGCGTCTACCCGTTCGTGCGCTCCTACGACTGGTACCTGCTGCCCGACGAGGACCGCCGCCGCATGCTCGCCGACCACGGCAAGATGGCCCGCGGCTACCCGGACGTGCGCGCGAACACGGTCGCCTCGTTCTCGCTCGGCGACTACGAGTGGGTCCTGGCCTTCGAGGCCGACGAGCTGTACCGCATCGTCGACCTCATGCGCCACCTGCGCGCCTCCGAGGCCCGCATGCACGTCCGCGAGGAGGTCCCCTTCTTCACGGGGCGCCGCAAGGAAATCGCCGAGCTGGTCGCCGGGCTCGCCTAGGCGGTCCTGCCCTTCAGGGAGTCCCGCAGGGGCTGCTTGGGAGCGCCTTTCGCCCGGGTCTCGGGCCTCGGCTCCGGGTGCGGTGCGCAGGCCGCGCGCCGCCCCGGGAGCCGGCCTTCCAGCAGGTAGGTCTCCAGGTGCGCGTTCACGCACTTGTTCTTGCCGCCCCCGATCCCGTGCGTGCCCGCGTCCCGTTCGGTCACCAGGACCGAGCCGGACAGCCGCCGGTTCATCTCCAGGGCGCCCGCGTAGGGCGTGGCGGCGTCCCGTTCGGCCGCCAGGATCAGTACCCCGGGCAGCTCACCGGGTCCGGTCCGCACGTCCACCGGCTGCTGCCGGGGCGCCGGCCAGTAGGCGCACGGCAGGTTCATCCACGCGTTGTCCCAGGTCTCGAAGGGTGCCGTGCGCGCGAGCCGTGTGTTGTCGCGGTCCCAGACCTTCCAGTCCGTCGGCCAGGCCGCGTCGTTGCACTCGACCGCCGTGTACACCGCGTTGCCGTTCTCGGCCTCGGCGGCCGTCTCCTGGCTCGGCGCGGCCAGCCGGACCAGCGGCTTCGCATCGCCCTTCAGATAGGCCGACAGTGCGGCGGCCCGGCTCGGCCAGAAGTCGTCGTAGTAGCCGGCGGTGAGGAACGTGCTCTGCAACTGCCCCGGTCCGACCTTCCCGCTCGCGGCCTTCGCGGCCAGCCGGCCGCGCGCGGTGTCGTAACTGCGCTGCACCTTCGCCGCCGTGTCACCGAGCTTGTAGACCTTGTCGTGCCGGGCGATCCACTCCCGGAAGTCCGCCCAGCGGTCCTCGAACGCGGCTGACTGGTCCAGGTTGTTGCGGTACCAGACCTTCGCCGGGTCCGGGTCCACCGCGGAGTCCAGCACCATCCGCCGCAGGTGCGAGGGGAACAGCGTCGCGTACACCGCGCCGTAGTAGGTGCCGTACGACGCTCCCATGAAGGTCAGCCGGTTCTCGCCCAGCGCCGCGCGCAGGACGTCCAGGTCACGGGCGTTGTTGAGCGAGTTGTAGAACCGCAGCTTGCTGCCCGACCGCTTGGCGCAGCCGCGCGCGTACGCCTTCGCCTGGCTGATGCGCTGCTGCTTGTACTGCTCCGAGGGGTGCGTCGGCGACTCGGTGGGTGCGCTGAAGAAGTGCTTGGGGTCCACGCACGACAGCGGCGCCGAATGCTCCACCCCGCGTGGGGCGTAGCCGACCAGGTCGTAGGCGGCGGCGATCCGCTTCCACGTGGGCAGCGCGCCGACCATCGGGAAGCGCATGCCGGACCCGCCGGGGCCGCCCGGGTTGTAGACCAGGGCGCCCTGCCGGGGCACCTTCCGCTTGCTGTTGTGCGGGTCCTTGTGGGTGGCCCGCACCCGGCTGACGGTCAGTTTGATCTGACGGCCGTTCGGGTGTGCGTAGTCCAGCGGGACGCTCACCGTTCCGCACCGCATGCTCCCCGGCGCCTCCAACTCGGCGGCGCACTTGCCGAAGTTGATGCCGGCCGCGCCGGCACGCGCGGCCGCCACCGCGGTCCCGTGCAGCTCGGCCGCGCCCGGCAGCCCGGGGGCGCCGTCCGCCGGGGCCGCGGCCAGGGAGGTCAGGAGCAAGGATCCGGCGGCCGAGTACAGGGCGGCAGTTCTCATCGGGTATCCCTTCGGTGCGCGGCGGCGATGGCACGGCTGCCACGGCCCGCGACGACAAAAGGGATGTTTCGTTCGACCGCCTGCGAAGGCAAGCACCGCCCGGCGGGTGTCGCCGTCAATGCCCCCTATGCGCCCCCGAGGATCGGCCTCACTCCCGCCAGGGCTGGTCGCGGTGGGTGAAGGCCGCGCGTAGCTGCGGCTCGCCGATCGCACGGACGCCGCGTACGGCGACGGAGGTGAGGAAGGACCGCTCGTCGCCGGCGGCCGGCCCGGGGGTGAGTGAGCCCAGCAGCCGCTGTCCCGCCGGGGAGGCCCAGCGCGAGTACGGATGCGCCTCGACCCGGGCGAGGACCAGGCAGCTCAGGGTGAGCGTGAGGGGCAGCGCGAACCACAGGGCGACGAGGAGGCGGGGCATCCCGGTCTGAGCGGGCATCAGCAGCGCGGTCAGGCCCAGCGCGAGCACGGCCAGTGCGGCGGCCCGGACCTGGCGGACCCCGTCCGCCACGCTCGTCCGCGCGCCGTCGGGCACCGCGAGACCCGCGCGCACCAGCCCGTCGGCGAGCCGCCCTACGGCCTCGGCACCGGCCGCGGTGGCGCGCACCGGCGCTATCCGGGACTGCCCCTCGGGCCCGATGGCTCCTATGACGGACTGCTCGATCTCGTCGCGGCCCTGCGGGTCCACCACCGTGGCCCACCCGGTGTGCGCGAGCAGCAGTCGCCGTTGCCGGGCCATGGAGACCATGGTCACATCGGCGACCCGCCGGGGGCCGCCCGACAGGAAGGCCGCCTCGTACAGCGTCAGAGCGTGCCCGCGGTCCGCGGTGGTGTCGTCCGTGTCGGCGGCCGCGGCGCGTACGGCGGCCAGGCACAGCCTGGTACACGCGAGGCCGGCGAACCCCCAGGCCAGGAGCAGCAGTAGGACCCAGAACATGACGTGTTTCTATGCCAGGGTCCTGGGAAACGCCATGCCCTGTTCACTATGCGGACCGAGTGTTGTCGGTATGTGACGTTCCGTTTTTCCCGCAGTTCAGGGGCTGTTCGCCGACGGCGGGCCGGAGACGGCGGGCGGCAGGGCGTACGTCGTGGAGGGCGCGGCGGACGGCGAGGCGGCCGCCGAGGGCGCGACCGGAACCACGGAGGCGGGGTCGACCGCCGAAGGCGTGGGCACGGGGGTCACAGACGCCGCGAGGTCCCGGGCCAGCGCGGAGAAGTCGACGTACCCGGTCGCCTCCAGGACCTTGATGTGGTCCAGCACGGTCGCGTTGGCGTCGTCGGCCAGATCGCGGACCAGTGAGTTCTGGGTGCCCGCGCGGACCTGGGCGACCAGCGAGAACACCCGGCCGTGGGCGAGCCGCAGAATGTCGGCGAACTGGCGGTCGAAGGTCTGCCCCTGTGCCGCGTTCAGGGTCGTGAGCCACTGCTTCTGCTGCGCGTTGGGCTCGTTGGGCAGGGGCACGCCGAGCTGGGTGGCGACGGTGCGGACGTGCGCGTCGAGGGAGGTGTGCCCGTCGATCAGATGCTGCCCCGCGTCGCGTACGGCCTGGGTGGTGCCCTTCCGTTCGGCCAGCTGACCGGCGGGCAGTTCCCACAGGCCCGCGAGGCGGACCTTGGTGACGAAGTCCCGGTCCTGCGCGGACAGCGGGCCGTACGGGGTCGTCACGGTCTGCGCGCTGAGGATGTTCGCGCCGGTCGTCTGCGGTCGGTCGGCGTAGGACCAGAGCGGGAAGAGCAGCGCGGCGGCTGTCGCGCCGAGGGCCAGGACTATGAGTCCGGTCCCGTTGAACATGCCTCGGCCCTTGACGGGGGGTCGCGGTCTCATGGTGCCTCCTGCACCGCACGCGAGGGTGCTTCGGGTGCGGGCTTGGCATATTACTGCGGAGTTCGGGGTGGGTCGGCCCAGCGCCGTCGGCCGTAGGAACCAGGGCCGGCGGCACTCTGCCGGCGCCCCCGCCCCGCTCAGCCCCTCCTCAGCAGCGTCCTCGCCCGCTCCGCGAGTCCGGGGGACCGCGGGGCCGGGCCCGCGCGGTGCAGCCACCACTGCCGCAGCTCGCGCCGCACCCGCGCGTCCTGTGGCCGCCCGGTCTTCAGCAGCTGACCCACGAAGTCCAGCGCATCCCGCCGATACCCCCCGTGCATCGGCCGCACCCGCGCATACCCGAGGAACGCCTCCCGGTACCCCTCCCCGAGAATCACCGGCACCTCGGGCGCCACCTTCGCCACCACGTCCGCCCGCTTCGCCGCGAGCGCACGCGCCTGCACCCCCATCCGCACCCGGTCGAAACCCTCCGGCACGGGCGTCCCGGCCACCAGCGAGGACAGCACCGCGGCCTGGGCGACGCCGAGCCGCTCCCGGGCGCGGGGCGGGGCCAGGACGGCGACGCCCCCGGCCGCTGCGGCGGCAGCCGGGGCCGCCGTCCCCCCGGACGGCGTCACCGCCTCCACAGCTGCGCGAATCGCCCCCAACTCCCGCTCCAGCTCGGCCGGTTCGGGGAAGTTCTCGTCGCGCTCCAGCAGCACGCCGGGCGGCGCGGCCCGGGACGCGAGGTCGGTCAGGATGTCGAGCACCGGACGCGGTACGGGGTGCGCGTGGCTGTCGTGCCAGACGCCGTCCCGCTCGAAGCCGCCCGCGACATGGACGTAGGCGAGCGCCTCCAGGGGCAGCGCGGCGAGCGCCTCGGCCGGGTCCTCGCCCCGGTTGACGTGGTTGGTGTGGAGGTTGGCCACATCGATGAGCAGCCGTACCCCGGTCCGTTCGACCAGCTCGGCCAGGAACTGCCCCTCGGTCAGCTCCTCGCCCGGCCAGGAGAACAGCGCGGCGATGTTCTCCAGGGCCAGCGGCACCGGCAGCGCGTCCTGCGCGATCCGCACGTTCTCGCACAGCACGTCGAGCGCGTCCCGGGTGCGCGGCACGGGCAGCAGATGGCCCGCCTCCAGGTGCGGGGAGGCGGTGAGCGCGCCGCCCGCCCGTACGAACGCGATGTGCTCGCTGACCAGCGGCGCGCCGAGCGCCTCCGCCCGCTCGGCGAGCGCCGTCAGCCGGTCCTCGTCGGGCCGGTCCGCGCCGCCGAGGCCGAGGGAGACGCCGTGCGGGATCACGGTCACCCCGCGCTCGCGCAGCCGCAGGAGGGAGTCCGGGAGATGGCCGGGGCAGACGTTCTCCGCCACGACCTCCACCCAGTCGATGCCCGGCATGCGCTCCACGGCGTCCGCGATCTCCGGCCGCCAGCCGATTCCCGTGCCCAGTCGCCGCATGGCTCCTCCGTCCCCTCCCTCGAATGACGGGGATATGGCCCCGGCGGACTCCCCCGAACCCCCGTCCGTGCGCGTTCAGAGCAACATTTGAGGTTCCGGGCCCCGCCCGCCTTCCACCGCCGTACGGGCCACTCCTGCGGGACCCGGCCCAGCAGGAGGCGTCGAGAAGGTGCTGTGGCAGCACCGGGCGGCCCCGAGGCCTGCGGCGACGTCCCGACCGCCGGGTGCGGTTGCCCCGGTCGATCCCGCCCGACGGGACCCGCCACCCGGCTTTCCCTATCGCAGCGCCGGATGATCGGCGACCACGGTGCACGAGCCCGGCGCGATCTCGGTGTCCTCCGGCTCCGGCACCCAGGCCCCCACCATCACCGCGACCCTGGCCAGCGCGTCCACGGGCATCTCCGGCGTGATGCGCGTCCGGGAAGCCAGCTCGGACGTCAACGCCTCGCCCCAGAGCGTGTTCCCACCCCGCAACCTGGTGTCGGCAACTGGCCTCACCGGCGACGACATCACGACCATCACCCTCCTCCGGCAGGTCGACGGCAACCTGGCCCCGGTGCGGGCGGCGAGCGGGGTCGACGTGACAGGCCAGGCCTCGTTCCTGCGAGTCGACGCCGAGCAGCCCTTCGGGATCTCGCTGAACTACGCGGCCGTCCTGACCGACGTCAACGGCGCACAGTGGACCGTCTACTCCGGGCCCATCACTTCAACCGTGACCAGCGACGTGGTATCCGACGCGATCCGCGGCGTCGGCGCCGCTGTGCGGATCGAGTCACCGCTCGAGTGGAAGCGAGACCGCGACAGCAGCCAGTTCAACGTCGGCGGCCGCATCGTCGTCGTCGGCCGGCCACGGTCGGCACGGTCCGGGACGCTCACGGTTCGCACGGAGAGCGACGACGCCGGCGACGACCTGAACGACGTCCTCGACAACGCCACCGAGGGCGTCTTGCTCGTGCGCAAGCAAGTCAGCCTGTCGCGGCTGGACGGCACGTACGCGCTGCTCGACGACACCGAGTCCCCGAACTGGTACGACGAGTTCCGCTGGTTCGCGCTGTCCGTCGTCAAGTCGGACGACTGGCCGGACGTGATGGAAGCCGCGGGCTTCACCCTCCAGGACATCGCGAACAACTTCTCCACGCTGGCCGACATCGCCGCGTTCTTCACGACGAACCTGCTGGCCATGGCCCAGTACGACTTCGGGCCCTGACATGCTCGACATGTCCGCCACTGCGCTCGCCGTCGTGCAAGGCAGCTACACCATGTCCCTGCGCGCCGAGTCCTGGCTTGACGGCCAGCTGCTCGCCGACGACATCCCCATCTCAGACGGCGGCGAGAGCCGTGACCGCTCTCTGAGCGTGCCGGAGCAGATCAGCCTCACGATTCCTCGGCGCGACCGGGGCTTCGACTGGGACCCGGGCACAGACCCATCCCACCCGCTCGCCGCATACGGGCAGATGCTCAGGATCGACTACGGGGTGGACATCGGCGGCACCATGGAGTGGGTCAACCGCGGATGGTTCCTGGTCACGGAGTCGAGCAGCGACGGCGACACCGTCTCCGTGAACTGTGCCGGCTTGCTCGCCCTCGTCGACGAAGCAAAGCTCGCGGCACCGTTCCAGCCGAGTTCGACGGACACCCTGGCCTCTGTGGTCCGCGGGCTCGTCGAGCCCGCCCTCACCGTGATGGTCGACGGGACCCTCGTTGACCGGGCGGTGCCGCTCGGCATGCAGTGGGACAGCGACCGGCTCGGCGCCGTCGTCGAAGTCCTCAACGCCTGGGGCGCTGCGGAACGCGTCACCGAGGACGGCTTCCTGATGATCGAGCCAGTGAGTGACGCTGGAAGCCCGGTCCTCAGCATCACCGACGACCGCGACACCGGCACAGTCGTCCGTTGGCAGGGAGCCACCAGCCGCGACGGCGCCTTCAACTGCGTGGTGGCCCAGGGCGAGGACTCGGTCGGCAACCAGCTGCAAGGTGTGGCCTACGACGCGGACGGCACCAGCCCCTACCGGTTCGGTGGCCCGTTCAACCCGCTGCCGGTGCCCTACCTGTACCAGTCCTCGCTGCTGACGACGGTCGCGCAGTGCCGCACGGCGGCCGCGGCCCAGCTGAAGCTGCTGCGCCGACAGGCTTTCCGGAAGTTGCAGGTCACGATGGTGCCGCATCCAGGCCTGGTGACCGGCGACATTGTGTCTGTCACCGGCGCCGGCCTGACCAACGCGCGCTGCGCTATCGAGCAGCTGTCCCTGCCCTACTCGCCCGGCGAGCAGAGCCTGACCGTGCGCGTGCTGTAGGGGGCGACGATGGCCGACTTCGCGGACACACGCGTGTCGACAGCCGGGCTGGGAACGGCTTTGGGCACCGCGCAGACCGCGCCGGCATCGGGCGCCTGCCTTGTGACGGTCGGCGGGATCACGGTCACGGCTCGGGTGGCCACCGGGCTCACCGTCGCTGCCGGGAACATCGTGCTCTTGGCCCGACTGCGCAGCACCTACTACGTCACCCAGGTGGTTCCGGCTGCGCCGACGTCGACCCCTGCCCCTCCTCCTCCACCGGATACCGCACCACCTGACACCGGCGACGCCCCACCGGCGCCAAAGCCCACGGTCAGGACCGGCACGCTTACGTGCGTGCCAACCGCGACTGCCTGTTTCCGGGATGGCAGTTGGCGCAGTGACGGCGACCCGACGAACAGCTTCGACCTGTACCAGGGGCGCTACGGCGGATCCTCGTTCGGCCGCAACACCGGCTGCGCGTTCTATGGCAGTAAGCCCCACACACTGGCGGGCGCCACCTGCACCAAGGCCACGGTGAAGATCAAGCGGCTCTCGGCGGGCGACTATTCGGCCCGCTCCGCCACGCTGAGGCTCGTCACCCAGACGACTAGGCCGGGTGGAGCACCGACGCTCAACGAAACCACGAGCGGGCCGTCCCTGAAGATCGGCGACTCGTCGACCTTCGTGCTCCCCACCTCGTGGGGCCAGTCGCTGATCGACGGCACCCGTGGCGGCATCGCCATCAACGTCAGCAGCGACGACCCGTACATCCACCTCGCCGGGCGCGGCTCCTGGTCCGCCGCCTTCACGGTCTCGATCTCCTGGAGGCGCTCGTCATGACCGCGAACACGAGCAAGGGCATCACCTACCCCCAGTCGACGGACCACACCCGGCTGTGGGAGCACTTCCAGACCCTCGCCACGACCGCCGACGGGATCATCTTCGGCAACATCGACCGTCAGGTCTTCACCGCCAACGGCACATGGACGCGCCCTGCGAACGCCATCAGGGTCTTCGTGCAAGTACAGGCCGCGGGTGGCGGCTCCGGGGGGGCCCTCGACCACCTCTGGACAGGCGGCCTGCGCGGCTGGTGGCAGCGGTGGCGAATACGCCGAAGGCTGGCTCACACCCGCCACGACCGGCAGCACCGTCGCGGTCACCGTCGGCACAGGCGGAGCCGGTGGTGCCGCAGGCAACAACTCGGGAAGCGACGGCGGCGGCTCCAGCTTCGGTTCCCTCATCACCTGCAACGGGGGCGGCGGATCCGCAGGCATGGCAGCCACCTCATCCAGCGCCAGCGTCGGCGCATCCAACGGCGGCAGCGGCGGCACCGGCGGCGACCTCCACATCCCCGGCGGTGACGGCGGAAACGGCCAGGTCATCACCGGCTTGCCCGTCAAGTACAACAACGGCGGCACGGCCCACTTGGGCAGCCTGCGCCGAGCCAGCGGTGTTTCCTCAACCACCACCACAGGCTTCAACGGCTACAGCTACGGCGGTGGTGCATCCGGGCCTGCGAACGGCGCCTCCCAGTCGGCCGTAGCGGGCAGCACCGGCGCCCCCGGCATCGTCATCGTCACCACCTACACCGCATAGGAGCAGGCATGCCCCTCGACACCCCGGAGACCACGCAGTCTGACGTCACCTGGACAGCATCCGGCCGGCTCAACGCACAGAGCACGACCAGCTTCCAGCTGCACATCACCACCGAGGGCGCACCGCAGACCGAGGCCGAGGGCGACGCGCTCCTCCAGCAGCTGGTCGACCTGCTCAGCACGAGGTTCGTCGGTGTCACGGGCACCAAGGGCTACACGGCCTACACCACCCGGAACATGACGCTGTCGCCCTGACCTGCACCGTCCGCTCATCTCAACGCCCCTGCCTGTGGGGCTTTTTTCATGCCTGGAGGGGCGTCTTGATCATCACCTTCCGTGGCGGCCGCCTCCCCGATGACCCGGACCGGCCGCACCTGAAGCTCACGCGCGTCCTCGCCCGCGGGCTCCCCGCGCCGCCGGTGCCCGCGGACTGGCTCAGCCCGGTCCCGGCCGACGCGTGGGGGATGCTCGGCAACGACGAGGTCGGCGACTGCACGTGTGCGGGGGTGGCGCACAAGCGGATCGGGGATGCCTACGTCAACCAGGGCCGCCACCTGGACATCAGCACCGCCGACGTCCTGAAGCTGTACACGCACTTCGGGTACCGGCCCGGCGACCCGAGCACCGACCAGGGCGCCGTCTGCCAGGACGTCCTCGCCTACTGGCACCGGTACGGCTTCCGGGGTGAGAGGAACCTCGGCTACGCCCGGATCGACGTCGGCGACCACCGCGAACTGAAGCAGGCCATCCACCTGTTCGGGCAGGTCTACGTCGGCGTCACCATCACGCAGTCCGCCGAGGACCAGTTCAACGGCGACGAGGTGTGGGACGTGACGCGTCGCTCACCGGTGCTCGGCGGCCACTGCATCAGCCTCGGCGCGTACAACGAGCACGGCCTGGACGCCGTCACCCGGGGCCGCGTGCAGCGGCTCACCTGGCGCTGGTGGGACGTCTACGGCGACGAAGCATGGGTGGTGTTCAACCCGCGGGACTTCCTCGACCCCAAGACCGGCCGAGACCGCGACGGTCTCGACCTGGCCACGCTGCGCGCCGACTACACCGCGCTCACCGGCAGCCCCCTTCCCCTCGCCGCCTGAACGGAGGCCGCCATGGACTTCCCCCTGTGGCTGTGGGCCATCCCAGCCGGATCCTTCGCCGTCCTCGAGGGCCTCGCCATCGCCAACCGGCGGCGGGGCGACACCGCGAGCGAGCTGCTGCGCCAGCTGGCCGGCATCAAGCCCGTCCGGCCGTGGCGGCCGGTTGGCGTCGCCGTCATCGCCACCTTCTGCGCGTGGCTCGCCCACCACCTGATCGGAGGCTGACCGCCATGCCTGTTCCCACACCCGGCCGCGTCGTGCTGTACCGGCTGGCCGAGGAAGACGTTCGGCGCATCACCCATGACCGCGCCCACCACGGTCTGAACGGCAACTTCGTCCGCGCGGGCGACTCCTACCCGGCGATCGTCGTGAGGACGTTCCCCAGCAACCCGGCCGGCGTCGCCAACCTCAAGGTTCTCCTGGACGGCGAGGACACCCTGTGGGTGACCTCCCGGCACCAGGGCACCGAGGTCGGCACCTGGTTCTGGCCGGAGCGCGTGTGATGGCCCGCCACGACCCGACCGAGCTTGCGCAGGCCGCATATCTGGCGTACGGCCAGGCCACCGGCGGCAAGAACTACCGCGGTGAGCAGATGCCGCCCTGGGAAGACCTGGGCTCCACTATTCAGACGGCCTGGGAGGTCGCCGCCGAGGCCATCGCCCGCACGGTCCTCGGGCTCGGCGGCCAGCAGGCACATGGGGAGTCCCGATGATCAAGGGCATCGACGTCTCCAACTACCAGTCCTCGGCCTACAGCCTGGACGGCGTCGACTTCGTGTTGGTCAAGGCCACCCAGTCGACGAGCTATGTGAACCCCAAGCACGGTGACCAGGTCCAGCGAGCCCGCAGCAACGGCCGTGTCGTCGGGCACTATCACTACCTGACGGCGACGCCGGGGATGACGGCGCAGATGGACTACTTCCTGGCCCACGCGGCGCCGCGCCCGGGCGAGGTCCTCGCCGTCGACTGGGAAGAGGCCGGCGTCTCGTGCGCGGAGAAGGACGCCGCGATCAAGTACCTGCGCAGCAAGGCCGGCGGCCGCAGGGTGCTCCTGTACTGCTCGCAGTCGTACTGGACGGGCCGGGACACCAGCTCGTATGCCGGGGATGGCCTGTGGGTCGCCCAGTACAACGGCAAGCCCGGCCAGCCCAGCATCACGGCTCCGTGGCTGCTCCACCAGTACACGGACAGCCTCGTGGACACCAGCGTCGCGGTCTTCGCAAGCCGCGCGGAAATGGCCGCGTGGGCGGCCGGAGAGGACCCCGACATGGCATTCAGCGACACCGACGTGGCCAAGGTGGCCGACGCCGTGGTGGCAAAGCTGCTCGCAGGCGGCGGCGCCCTGGAGGGCAGCGACCTAACCCGCATCTGGGGCGCGGACGTCATCCCCGCAGCCCGCCCGCCGTACGCCAACACGGACTACGACACCAACAAGACCTGGACCGCGTCGTACACGCAGCAGACCCAGGTCGAGGGCATCCGGGAGACCCTCGCCCGCGTGAAGGCGCTCCAGGCCGCGCTCGCCGCGCTCGACCCGGTCGCCCTGGAGGCCGCCCTCGTGGCCAAGCTCAACGGCCTCAAGGTCGAGGTCACCGTCACCGAACCGCAGGAGGGCTGAACCATGAGGGTCTCGCAGTACTGGAAGGCCGTCGCGGCCGCCGTTGCCGCTGGCGCTGGATCCCTGGGCACCGCCATGGGCGACGGCACCCTGACCGCACCCGAGATCGTCACCGCCGTGCTGGTCACCCTCGGCGCGGCCGGGCTCACCTCGGTGGTGCCGAACCGGGAGCCCAAGGACTTGGCGTGACCGCGGCCCCGGACCCGACGGCGAATGTCGCTGTTGAGCTGGCGCAGCTACGAGGGGAGATCAACACGGGTCTGGCCGACATCAAAGGCACGCTCGGCGTCCTCGTCGAGCGAACGAACCGAACCGATGCCGACCTCGGCCGTCTTCGCGTGGACACGGAGGCCGAACTGAAGAAGCGGGACGACGAGATCAAGGCTCTCCGCGCAGACGTGGAAGACCTGAAGAAGGCCCGCTGGCCACTCGCTCAGATCGCCTCTCTCGTCGGGGTGGGCGGTCTGGTCGCAGCGGTCGTCGCGTTCTTCGCCCACTGACCCAGCCGACTCCGAGCCCCCGTCGCCTTCGGGGATGCTGTTGGCGAATGCTCAGCGGGGCTCCTATGCGTCGAACCGTGCGACGGGGGAGATCGCCCGCAAAGCGGCTCGACGGCGTGGAGGAGACGCCGCCAACTGGGCGACGAATACTCAGTACAGGCGCTGATCGCGGTACATCTACTCCCAAAAGCCCCAAACCTAAGGAGTAGTGCCATGAGTCTGTCCGACTTCGGCAAGGCCGCAGGAAAGATGCGCGACGCGACGCACAAGGCTCTCGGAGGCAAGAACGCTTCCGGACTGGAACACAAGGTCATCACGGCCAAGGGGAGCGGGAAGGTCGAGGTCCAGGCGCCTGACGGCTTCATCGTCACCGGTGGTGGCTGGCGCTACCCAGACCTGGTCCCTGAGGAGGGGATTCGCGCCAGCTACCCGTCCCCCGACGGCAAGACCTGGACGGTTGAGATCGACCAGGTGGACCGTGGCGGCGCCGACAAGGAGGTAATCGCGGAGTTCACCGCCTACGCAGTGTGCGTCCGCGCCGGCGGCTGAGCCTCGATCCAGGACGCGGTGTACGGCTTGCGCGCGATGTCGAGCATGAAGCCGCGCACCGGCTTCGCGGGCTCGTCGCGTACGACGCCCTCCGGG
>NZ_JBEXYL010000064.1:0-54111 GCF_040630895.1 Streptomyces sp. NPDC005728 | reverse complement strand
ACCGACGGCACCCCTCTGGTGTGCGTGCACCACTTCCAGCCGAGCGTGCGCCACGGCACTGGAGTGGCAGGGGGCCTCCGCCCGTACTGCTGAGCTACGACCTCTTACCGGGACTGCTGCGCCGGAACCCCACGAGAGATGGGCTCGTCATCGGCCGGCGTGCCCGCGGCGGCGACGGCCGCGCCGGTCAGGGTGGCGAGCATCTCGCGGACGTTCGTCAGCTGGGCGTTGATGCTGTCGCGGCGGTTGGTGAGAGCCGCCAGCTCGCGCTCGGATTCCGAGCGGATACGGTCGGCCTTGGCGTTGGCGTCGGCCACGATGTCCTCGGCCTGGCGCTGGGCCGTCTCCACCGTCTGGCGGGCGCGGCGCTCGGCGTCCGTGCGCAGCTTCTCCGCCTCCAGGCGGAGCTGCTCGGCGCGGTGCTCGATCTCGGCGAGGCGCTTCTCGGCCTTCTGCTGACGGGAGGCCAGGTCGCGCTCGGACTGCTCGCGGCGCTTGGCCAGGTTCGTCTCGAAGTCGGCGGCGGCCTGCGCGGCCTTGGCGCGGGTCTCCTCGAAGAGGGCGTCGGCCTCTTCACGCTTGGACTGCGCGTCCTTCTGCGCCTCGGAGCGCAGCTGCGAGGCGTCACTCTTGGCCTTCTCGACGATCCGGACGCCCTCGTCCTCGGCCTTGGCCTTGCGCTCTGCAGCGAACGATTCTGCGTCGTTGCGCACCTGCTGGGCCGCCGACTCGGCGAGCTCGCGGTGCTGCTCGGCCGCGCGCCGGGCCTCCTCACGCAGGTCCTTCGCCTCTTCTTCGGCGAGGCGCAGGATCTTCTCGACCCGCGCGCCGAGGCCCGCGTACGACGGCTCGGCGTCGGTGATCTGGGCCTGGGCGTTCTGTGTCTCGAGGTGGAGCTCCTCGATGCGCTTCTCCAGAGCGGTGATGCGGGCGAGAGCGCTGTCACGGTCGGAGACGAGCTTGGAGATACGTTCGTCCACCTGAGCGCGGTCGTACCCACGCCGCACAAGCTCGAAGCCGTAGGGGGAAGTGTCGCTCATGGGGTTCCTGTCCAATGAGACCGGTGAGGTGATAGGGGGAATCCTAGGGGCCGAAGCGGTGTGTCATCGAGCGGATACGTGTTTGATCTGGAGAATGACACCTCTTTTGAGTGGCTGACCGTCGGACGGCTTGCCAAATACCGGTCCAAAGCCCCCCAGGAGACACGGAAAGCGCCTGCCCGCGCTAGCCGTCCGAGGGTTTGCCACCCGATCGGGGGGCGCCCACGGTGGCGCCCGCCTTGACTCCGCCGTCCTTGCCGGACGAGGGGGTCTCAAAGGACTCCAACGCCTCCAGGACGTCCTGGACACGGGAGATCTCGGCGTTGATGTCCTCGCGCCGGCGCATCAGGACCTCCAGCTCGCGCTTGCCCTCCTCGACCGTGCGCCGGGCCTCGCGGATCGCCTCGGCCTTCAGCTCCTCGGCCTCCTTCACCAGCGTGGCCTTCTTCTGCTCGGCCTCCTTGAGCAGGCCCTCCGCCTTCTTGACGGCGGCGATCCGGACCTTGCCCGCCTCGGAGCTGGCCTCCGAGACCAGCTCCTTGGCCTTCGCCTGCGCCTTGGCCAGCTGCTCCTCGGCCGCCGTGATGAGCGCGTCGCAGCGGTCGCCGGTGGACTTCATGGTCTCGGCGGCCTCGCGGCGGGCCCGCTCGTGCAGCTCCTCGATCTCGGAGGTGATGCGGTCGCGCAGTTCCTCCGCGCGCTCCCTTATGGCGGTCGCGTCCCGGCGGGCGCCGACCAGCAGCTCGTCCGCGTCCGTACGGGCCTTCTCCACCCGCGAGTTGCCCTCGACGGTCGCCTCGGAGACGAGCCGCTCGGCCTCGCTGCGGGCAGCGCCCACCATCGTGTCGGCCTGCGACTCCGCGTCCGCGGTGGTCTTCAGCGCCTGCTGCTGGGCCTCGGTGAGCAGCTTGTCCGCCTCGGCCGTGGTCTCCGTGATCAGCGTGTCGACCTGCTCGGCCGCCTCCGAACGCCGCTTGTTGGCGTCCTTGCGGGCCTCGTCGAGGGTCTGCTCGGCCTCCGTGCGGGCGGAGTTGACCAGTCGCTCGGCCTCCGCCGCCGCGTCCGCCCTGAGCCGCTCGGCTTCGCCGCGCATCCGCTCCGCGTGCTGCTGGGCCGAGCCGACCGTCTCGGCGGCCTCGGCACGCAGCCGCTCGGCTTCGCCGGTGGCGTCCGAGAGGAGCTGTTCGGCGCCCGCGACGGCCTCGGCGCGGACCCGGTCCGCCTCGGCGACGGTCTCCGACTGCAGGCGCTCCGCCTCGCTGCGCGCCTCGGTGATGAGCGTGTCCGCCTGGGTCGCCGCGTCCGAGCGGATGCGGTTGGCGTCCTCGCGGGCGTCCGCCCGGGTGCGCGCCGATGCCTGGTCCGCCTCGGCGAGCGCGTCCGACGCCTCCGTGCGCACCCGCTGGGCGTGCGCGGCCGCGTCCGAACGCAGTCGCTCGGACTCCGCGATCGCCTCGGCGACCGTGCGCTCGGCGAGGGCCCTGGCGGCCTCCGCCTCCTCGTTCGCCTCGCGCCGCACCCGCGACGCGTCCTCGCTCGCCCGCTCCCGCTCGGCGTAGGCGTCGGAGCGGACCCGGTCCGCCTCCTCCTCGGCCTCCCTGCGGGCACGGTCCGCCGCGTGCTCGGCGGCCGAACGCAGCCCGGTGATCTCCTCCTGCGCCTGCTCGTGCAGCCCGGCGACCGAGTCCCGCACCTGCTGGGCGTGCTGCTCGGCGGCGGACACCATCTCCGTGGCGCGCCGGTCGGCCTCCTCGACCAGCCGGACCGCCTCGGCCTGTGCGTCCTCCACCCGCTTGCGCGCCGAGGCCAGCAGCTCCTCGCTCTGCTCGCGGGCCCGCTCGCGCTCCTGGTCGGCCTCGCCCCGCGCGGCACCGAGCAGCTCCTCGGCCTCGCGGCGGCGCCGGGCGGCCTCCTCCTGGGCGGCGGCCAGCGTCTCGGACGCCTCGGTGCCGAGCCGCTCGGCGGCGGCCTGGGCCTCCGCGCGGACCCGGTCGGCGGTGTCCTGGGCCTCCGCCTTCAGCCGCTCGGCCTCGGCCGCGGCCTCCGAACGCAGGCGAACGGCGAGTGCCTCGCCCTCGGCGCGCGAGGCGGCCGCGTCGGACGCGGCCTCCGTGCGCAGCCGCTCGGCCTCGGCCTCGGCCTGCTGCTGGAGCGTACGGATCCGCTCGGCGGACTCGGCGCGCAGCCGCTCGGTCTCCTCGCCGGCCTCCCGGCGGATCCGGGCCGCCTCCTCGCGGGCGTCGGCGAGCGCCTGCTCGGCCGCCGCCAGCCGCTCCTGGGTCTCCGTCTGGAGCCGGGTCAGGTCCTCGGCGGCCTCCGCACGACGGGCCTCGACCGCCCGCTCGGTCTCCTCGCGCAGCTCGCGCGCGGCCTGCTCGGCGTCCGACCTGACCGTCTCGGCCTGCTCGCCGGCCTCCTCGCGGAGCCGGTCGGCCTCCTTGCGGGTGCGCTCCAGGGTCTCCTCGGCCTGCCGGCGCAGCGTGGTGGCCCGCTCGATGGCCTCGGTGCGGACCTTCTCGCTGTCCGAGGTCGCCTTCTGGCGCAGCGCGTCGGCGTCCGCCTTGGCCTTGGTCAGCAGCTCCTCGGCGGACCTGGCCGCCTCCTCGATCTGCGCCACGGCCTCGCGGCGGGCCTCGGCGCGGATGGACTCGCCCTCGGCGACCGCGTCGGCGCGCAGCTGCTCGGCGTCGCCGCGCAGCCGGCGGGCCTCCTCCTGCAGCTCGACCGTCTTGGCGCGGTACTCCTTGGTGTCGTCCTTCGCCGCGCCCTTGAGCTGCTCGGCGATGTCATGCGCCTCGGCACGCAGCCGGTCCGCCTCGGCCTCGGCCTCGGTGCGGATCCGCTCGGCCTCCTCGGCCGCGGCCTTGGTGGTGTTCTTGGCCTCCTCCGACGCCTTGGTGAGGACGTCCTCGGCGGTCTTGGCGGCCTTGGACAGCTGGGTGGCGCTCTCCTCGGCGGTGATCGTGCGGGCCTTCTCGGCGGCCTCCGCGACGATCTTCTCGGCCTCGGCACGCGCGTCGGCGACCAGCTGCTCGGCCTCGGACTTGGTGTTCTCGGCCTCCTTGGTGGCCTCATCGACCAGCCGGGCGACCTGCTCCTTGGCGGTGCGCGTACGGGTCTCGTTGGCGGCCTCGGCGCTCGACAGCGTCTTGGCGGCGGCCTGCTCGGCCTCCGTGACCAGCTTCTCGGCCTCGGACTGCGCCTTGCGCAGCGCCTCCTCGGCCTGCGTCATGCGCTCCTCGGCGGCCCGGCTCAGCTCGGCCGACTGGCGGCGGGCCGCGTCCGACTCGCTGACGGTGGAGGTGCGCAGCTGCTCGGCGTGGTCGGTGGCTTCCTGGGCCTGGGTGGACGCCGCGTTCAGCAGCCGCTCGGCGTCCGTGCGGGCGCGGCGCAGGATCTGATCGGCCTCCGTGCGGGCCGTCTCGGCGTCGCTCTGCAGCCGCTGCCGGGCCTCGGTGGTCAGCCGCTCGGTCTCCGCGCGGGCGGCGGCCATCGCCTGGTCGGCCTCGGCGCGGGACTCGTCCAGCAGCCTGCGCGCCTGGGACTCCGTGCGGGCGCGCAGCTGCTCGGCCCACGCCACGTTCTCGTTGACGTGCGACTCGACGGTCTGTCGGCGCTCGGCCAGCTCCTGGTCCAGCTGCTGCCGGCGGGTGACCGCCTCCTGGTGCAGCTCGGCCTGGAGCCGGGCGGCCTGCTCGGCGTGCTCCTGCAGGATGCGCTGGGTCTGCGCGCGGGCCTGGCTCAGCTCCCGCTCGGCGTCCTGGCGCAGCTGATCGGCCTGGATCTGGGCATTGCGGAGCAACTGCTCGGCTTGATAGCCGATGTCACCGCCGTCATAGGCGGGCCGGGTCATCAGGGTGCGCCGCGCCTCGTGCAGCTTGGCGCGCAGCACCTCGACCTGGTAGCCGAGGTCCTCGGCGTGCTGGATCGCCTTTTCCCGCTCGGTCTTCAGCCGCTTCATCTCGGCCTCGAACCGAGAGAGGTGGTCGACGTCAGCCGCCGGCTCTGGCTCCTGGCTCTCGTAGCCCCGCACTGCGCGGTCCCATCCGTCCCCTGGTCAGCTTCTCCAACGAGCTCCGTCCATCCGCCGAACGGGGCCCCCGGGGAATGGTGTCAGATCAACGGCGGAGCACGGGCTGCTGCCCCGACGCTCGTCCCCCGAAACCCGGACCCCGGCATGCGGTCGCCCCGGTTGTGGCGACGACCACCCCCAACCCTACCGGCCCATATGTACGCGGGTCAGTGCTCGGGCGACTCAACCGGGGCCGAAGTGACCAGTTCTGTCAGGACACCGTGGCAGTCCTTGGGGTGCAGGAAGGTGATCCGCGACCCCATGGAGCCGCGTCGTGGCTCGTCGTACAGAACGCGTACGCCCTTGCCGCGGATCTCCTCGGAGTCCCCGTCGACGTCTGCCGTACCGAAGGCGATGTGGTGGACGCCCTCCCCGTTCTTCGCCAGCCACTTGCCGACCGCGGAGTCCTCGCGGGTCGGCTCCAGGAGCTGGAGGTAGGAGGCGCCGCCGTCGGACGTCTCGTTGATCTTGAGCATGGCCTCCCGCACGCCCTGCTCCTCGTTGACCTCGGTGTGGAACACCTCGAAGCCGTACGTGGCCTTGTAGAACTCGACGGTGGCGTCGAGGTCGTGGCAGGCGATCCCGATGTGGTCGATTCGCGTCAGCATGGAATCAGTGCAGCGCTACGGAGGTGGTTACGCAACGTGCGCGCGATCACACCGGCGGCCCGATGACGGCGTGGACTACCGCTCAGTACATTCGAAGTAAACCCTCGTTCACTCCTCGGCTGTGCAGCCGGTAAGGGGATCGCAGCTCATGCCTTCTGGAACGACCAACTCTGTGATCGTCGCGGGCGCCCGTACGCCCATGGGACGGTTGCTGGGCTCGCTGAAGTCCTTCTCGGGAGCCGACCTCGGCGGCTTCGCGATCAAGGCCGCCCTCGACCGTGCGGGGATCGGCGGCGACCAGGTGCAGTACGTGATCATGGGCCAGGTGCTCCAGGCCGGGGCGGGGCAGATCCCGGCGCGCCAGGCCGCCGTCAAGGCCGGCATCCCGATGAGCGTCCCGGCGCTCACCATCAACAAGGTGTGTCTGTCCGGCCTGGACGCGATCGCCCTCGCCGACCAGCTGATCCGCGCCGGTGAGTTCGACATCGTGGTCGCCGGCGGCCAGGAGTCGATGACCAACGCCCCCCACCTGCTCCCGAAGTCCCGCGAGGGCTACAAGTACGGCGCGGTGGAGATGCTCGACGCGATGGCCTACGACGGCCTGACCGACTCCTTCGAGGGCATCGCCATGGGCGCGTCGACCGAGAAGCACAACACGCGCCTCGGCATCGCCCGCCCCGAGCAGGACGAGATCGCCGCACTCTCCCACCAGCGGGCCGCCGCCGCGCAGAAGAACGGCATCTTCGAGGCCGAGATCACGCCGGTCGAGATCCCGCAGCGCAAGGGCGAGCCGGTCGTCTTCAGCAAGGACGAGGGCATCCGTGGCGACACCACCGTCGAGTCGCTGGCCAAGCTGCGGCCGGCCTTCGCCAAGGACGGCACCATCACGGCCGGCACCTCCTCGCAGATCTCGGACGGTGCGGCGGCCGTGGTCGTGATGAGCAAGGCCAAGGCCGAGGAGCTGGGCCTGGAGTGGCTCGCCGAGATCGGCGCCCACGGCAATGTCGCCGGCCCGGACAACTCCCTCCAGTCCCAGCCGTCCAACGCCATCCGGCACGCCCTGAAGAAGGAGGGCCTGGAGGTCTCCGACCTCGACCTCATCGAGATCAACGAGGCCTTCGGCGCGGTCGCCGTGCAGTCAATGAAGGACCTCGGCGTGTCCACGGAAAAGGTGAACGTCAACGGCGGCGCGATCGCTCTGGGTCACCCGATCGGTATGTCCGGCGCCCGGCTCGTGCTCCACTTGGCGCTGGAGCTGAAGCGGCGCGGCGGCGGCGTCGGCGCGGCCGCGCTGTGCGGTGGCGGCGGCCAGGGCGACGCGCTGGTCGTGCGGGTACCGAAGGCCTGATTTCCAGTTACGTCTGCGAAGTGAACGGAGCTGTTTGATGCAGGACGTCTCCTCTCTGGTGGCCCAGGCCAGGGAAGGCCGGCCGCGGGCCGTGGCCCGGCTGATCTCCCTGGTGGAGGGGGCGTCCCCGCAGCTCAGGGAGGTCATGGCGGCGCTCGCCCCGCTGACCGGCAACGCGTACGTGGTGGGCCTGACCGGCTCGCCCGGCGTCGGCAAGTCCACCTCCACCTCCGCCCTCGTCACGGCGTATCGCAAACAGGGCAAACGGGTCGGCGTCCTGGCCGTCGACCCGTCGTCCCCCTTCTCCGGCGGCGCCCTGCTCGGCGACCGGGTGCGTATGTCGGACCACGCCTCCGACCCCGGCGTCTACATCCGCTCCATGGCGACCCGGGGTCACCTGGGCGGCCTCGCCTGGGCCGCCCCGCAGGCGATCCGTGTCCTGGACGCGGCCGGCTGCGACGTGATCCTGGTCGAGACGGTCGGCGTCGGCCAGTCGGAGGTCGAGATCGCCTCCCAGGCCGACACCTCCGTCGTCCTCCTGGCGCCCGGCATGGGCGACGGCATCCAGGCCGCCAAGGCCGGCATTCTCGAGATCGGCGACGTCTACGTCGTCAACAAGGCCGACCGCGACGGCGCCGACGCCACGGCCCGCGAACTGAACCACATGCTCGGCCTGGGCGAGTCCCGCGGCCCCGGCGACTGGCGGCCGCCCATCGTCAAGACGGTCGCGGCCCGCGCGGAGGGCGTGGACGAGGTGGTCGAGGCCCTGGAGAAGCACCGTGCCTGGATGGAGGAGCGGGGCGTCCTCACCGAACGCCGCAAGGCCCGCGCGGCCCGCGAGGTGGAGACGATCGCGGTCACGGCCCTGCGCGAACGCATCGGCGACCTCCACGGCGACCGCCGCCTGGACGCCCTGGCGGAACGCATCGTGGCAGGCGACCTGGACCCGTACCGCGCGGCCGACGAACTGGTGACGGGTCTGACCGAGGGCTGAGCCGGCCCGCTGCGGTCCGGTACCCGGGAGTCCGGGGACCGGGCGGCGCGCAGGCCGCCACTCCGGGACAGCCTCCAGGGTGTCGGGTCCCCCGACACCCTGGAGGCCGCCGTCGGACTCAGGGGCGACCCCGCTGTCCCCTCAGGTGGTCGGCGATCGGCTTCAGTCCCTTGTCCAGCTCTATCAACGCCTCCGGCGACAACAGGTCGATGAAGTGCCGCCGCACCGATGCCACGTGGTGCGGTGCGACCTTCTTCATCGTCTCCATGCCGTGCTCCGTCAGCACCGCGTACAGCCCCCGCCGATCGGACTCGCAGTTCTCGCGCCGCACCAGGTTCGCGTTCTCCATGCGTGTGATCTGGTGCGAGAGCCGGCTCTTGGACTGCAGGGTGGCGGAGGCCAGGTCGCTCATCCGCATCCGCACGTCTTCCGACTCGGAGAGGTTCACGAGGATCTCGTAGTCATTCATCGTCAGGCCGAACGGCTGCAGATCCTTTTCGAGCTGATACGTCAACAGCCTGTTGACCTCCAGGTGGGTGCGCCAGGCGCACTGCTCCGCATCGGTCAGCCAGCGCGTGGCCGTCTCGGTCTCCATGTATGAAGTCTACCTAAGAAGTTGAATGACGAACTACTTCGGGTGGTGTGACAGTGCGCACGCGTTCGACGTCACACTCCGCAGACTACCGCTCACAGCCCGAAGCGACGCTGGAGGTCCCCCAGCTGTCCGGGAAGGCGCGGTACGGCCGACGATTGCGGACCGTGTCCACCCGGTGCCGCTCCGCCACCGCCGGGCACCCCCGGTTGGGACGGAACCGCTCCCGTGGCCTGCTCGGCCATGAGGGCCTCGCTCGACTGCAGCAGGACCGTCCCGGCCCCCACGAACTCGAACTGGTGCTCCTCGCCGGAGGCCCCGCCCAGGCCCGTCATCGCACGTAGACCGCCCATGACGCCCGTCAGGTACCCGTGGTCGTAGTGATGACAGGGTGACGGGCAGTCGGCCCACCCGACCAGCGCCTGCGGGTCCACCCGGATCGGAGGTTCCATGAACACCACCGGCCCGTTAGATGCGGCCACAAACTTGCCGGTTCCGATAAGGGTCAGAAAACCTGGCACGATCGATTGTTTGAGCGCGAGACTTGGCTGAAAAGCGAGCAGGTTGCCCGCGCGAATGGTCAAGTTCCCGTCGTCCAGGTCGTAGGAGTTGACGTCGAAGGCCCGGTCGGCCAGCAGCATCTTGCCGGAGCCCTCCGCCACGACCCAGTCGCTCGCGTGCAGTGGCGAATGGAACGAGGTGCGGACAAGTCGGTCGAGTCGGCCGTGCCCGACGCCGTTGAACTCGATCGACCCGTAGTAGGCGATCATCTTCCCCTTCTGCAGGAACCACTGCCCGCTCTTGAGCTCCACGCAGAACGTGTACTTGTTCACGTTGTCGTCGGTGGGGAGGGTCAGGGGGTCGTACACCACCGGGCCGCCGGGGGTTCCGTACGCGCTCACAGCTTCTCCTCCGAGGCCTGGACGAACACCGTGCCGTTGCCGCTCAGCTCCAGCTGGAACGCCTCGCCGGAGCCGCGGCCCACCATGTCGCGCCAGCCGAGCGCGGTGGACAGCTTGTTGCGGACGTCGCCGTGGTGGGCGACGTACGCCTGCGGGTCCACATGGACCGGGCGCTGGGGCGTGATCGGGATCTCGAAGACGCCGCCGTGCGCCATCACGGCCACCGAGCCGTGCCCCTGGAGGGTGGTGGTGAACAGGCCCTGCCCGGTGACCTGGCCCCGGACCAGGCCCATGACCCCGCCCTGCGAGCCCATGAACATCGTGCCCTGCTGCAGGGTGCCCTCGAAGGCGAGCAGCCGGTCGGCCTCGACGTAGAGGGTGTCGCCGGTGAGGCCGATGACGTGCACGTGGTGGCCGCCGTGCCCGAAGAAGACGGTGCCGCTGCCCTCGACGGTCATCAGCGGGGTCGCCTCGCCGGCCACCCGCCGCCCGAGCATGGACATCAGCCCGCCCTGGCCGCCCTGGAGGTTGGGCGTGAAGGACACGTCCCCCTTGTAGGCGAGCATCGCCCCGCGCTGGCTGAACACCCGCTGCCCGGGTGCCACGGTCGCCTCGACCATCTTGGAGTTGATCTCACGGAAGCTCATCTCACAGGTCCCCCGCGATCGTGTTCCGCTCGCTCGGCTGCACATAGACCAGACCGTCGCCCTCGAAGCGGATCTGGAAGGCCTCGCCGCCGCCCTCCCCCAGGAGCGTGCGGAACGTCACACCGGACTGGAAGGACTGCCGCACGTTCCCCTGGTGGGCGATGTAGGCGCCCGGGTCGACGATCAGCGGGTACTGCGGGCTGACCCGGAGCACCACGGCCGGACCGTCGGAGATGATCGCCGCCTGTCCGTGCCCCTCGACGGTCGTCGTGAACAGGCCGTTGCCCTGCGAGGCGCCGCGCAGTCCGGTGAACGTCGTGCCCGTCCTGAGTCCCGCGTCGGTCGCGAGCAGGTTGCTCGACTCGACGTAGAGCCTGTCGCCCTGGAGCTGCACGAGATTGATCTCCGAGGCACGGTCCGCGAACCAGCAGGTGCCCTGCCCCCTCACCTCCATCACCGTCATCTGCTCGCCCGTGAGCCGCCGGGTCACCATCCCGCGCAGCCCCTCGCCGCCACCGCTCAGCTTCTTGAAGGCCATCTGCCCGTCGTACGCGACCATCGAGCCGTTCTTCGCTTTGACGGCGTCCCCGGTCATGTCGACGGCGAGGACCTTGCTCCCTTGGAGCCGGAACATCGCCACGCTGTGAAAGTAGCGGCGACGCGGGTGGACGGAACAGGCCCCGTAGGTGGAGAGCGACCCTGACCGCACCCCTAGGGACACCGTTTGCCACAATGGGCGAACGCTTGTGCTTCCGTTCACAAAGCGGATCGCCAAGCGGATCACGACGTCGGTCACGAAACGACCGAGCCCTCAGCGACTCCCACCGAAGGTGACCCGTGGACCTCAAGACCGCCACTGCCCTCCGCCGCCTCCGCCTGGTCTCGGCGCCGGAGGCCGTGTCCTTCCTCATCCTGCTCGTCTGCTCGGTCCTGAAGCGGACCACGGACTTCAACGCGGTGCCGGTGATGGGTGCGGTCCACGGCGTGCTGTTCGTCCTGTACGTGATCTTCTGGGCGGACGCCTGGAACCGCACCAAGTGGAGCTTCGGGACCGCGGCCCTCTACTTCGTCCTCTCCGTGCTGCCCACCGGCGGCTTCTTCGCGGAGCGCAAGCTGCGCCGTGAGGCCGAGAGTGCGGTCATCGCGGCACGCGCCCGTAAGGAAGGGGTCGTGAACGCATGATCGTCGCCTTCTCCGTGACGCCCCTGGGTGTCGGCGAGGACGTGGGGGAGTACGTCGCCGACGCCGTCCGTGTGGTGCGCGAGTCGGGCCTGCCCAACCGCACCGACGCCATGTTCACCTCGATCGAGGGGGAGTGGGACGAGGTCATGGACGTCGTCAAACGGGCCGTGGCCGCCGTCGAGGAGCGGGCCCCGCGGGTGTCGCTCGTCCTGAAGGCCGACATCCGGCCCGGCGTGACCGACGGACTGACCTCCAAGGTCGAGACCGTCGAGCGGCACCTGGCGCAGTAGCTCCGGCCGACTCGCGCGCGAAACCCCGGCCCCGGTGGGCCGGGGTTTTGTCCGTCCCGGCCTTTGAGCGATCGCTCAAAGAGGTGTACTTTCCCTCTCAGACAGTTTGAGCATTTGCTCAAACTCCACTCTGACGTGGGGGAACAGCATGGGTCTCTATATAGAGGCGCATATCCGCGCCGACCTGGACGATCTCTGGGCGCGCACCCAGGACCCCTCCCAGCACCAGCGCTGGGACCTGCGGTTCACCGAGATCGACTACCTCCCGCGCGCGGAGGGCGAGCCGCAGCGCTTCCGGTACGCCGTGCGCGTCCTGCCGTTCCTCACCGTGTCCGGCACCGGAGTCGCCGCGGGCGAGAAGGAGCGCCCCGACGGCACCCGCACCTCCGCCCTGCGCTTCGCCTCCCCGCACCCCCTCTCGCTGCTCGCCGAGGGCAGCGGCTACTGGCGGTACGTGCCCGAGGCGCACGGCGTCCGCTTCCTCACCGGCTACGACTACCGCCCCCGCTGGGGCGCCTTCGGCGCGCTCGCCGACCGGCTGGTGTTCCGGCCGCTGATGGGCTGGGCGACCGCCTGGTCCTTCGACCGGCTGCGGCTGTGGCTGGAGCGGGGCATCGTTCCCGAGCGGGCCCTCGTCAACTGGCTGGCCGAGCTGGCGGTCCGCGCGCTGGTACTCACGGTGTGCCTGACCGGTCTGGGGCTGGAGTCCAGCATCCACGTGTTCGGCCCGTTCGGGGCCACCGTGGCCTACCTGTGCCCGCTGCTGCTGGTGGTCGCGATGTCGCTCGCCCTCCTCAAGGCGCCGCTCGCCTGCACCCCGGCGGCCCGCCGCTGCCTGCGCGCCCCGGTCACCCAGGCGCGCGCACCCCGCCTCCTGCACACCCTGGAGAAGCTCGGATGACCGCGACGACCCCGATGAACTCGATGTTCCGCACGGTGATGGGCGACGACTTCGACCGTCTCCACCCCCAGCTGCGGCGCCGCTTCTCGGTGGGCCTGGCGAGCGGGGAGGCCTGCACCGGCCGGGGCGTGATGGACCGGATCTGGCACGGGCCGGCGTTCGTGAAGCCGTTCCTGGCCCTGGGCGCCACCCGCAACATCCTCGTCCCGCAGGCCGGACGTGACGTCCCCTTCGTGATCGAGAACGTGCCGTACGCCGACACCTTCGGCCGTGAGACGGTGACCTTCGTGCGCACCTTCGACCTGCCCGGGCGCTCCCGCCGCTTCGACGCCCAGATGGTGCTCAGCCCCAAGGGCGACCGCATCCTCGACTACCTCGGCACCCACCAGCACCTCGCCAGCGAACTCCACTTCGGCGCCGAGCCCGACGGCTCGCTGCTCATCCGCTCCGGCGAGCACCGCTTCCGGGAGGGCCCGGTGGACGTGCGTGTACCGGAGTTGGTCGGCGCCACCGCCGAGGTGCGCGAGTCCTACGACGACGCCGCCGGCCGCTTCCGGATCCGGGTGAGCGTGGTGAACCGCTGCTTCGGGCCGCTCTTCGGCTACGAGGGCTCCTTCACGGCCTCGTACAGGAACATCCGTGCCTGCGGGGTGCGGACCGGACTGCGCCCGGTGCGGGAGGAGGCGCGCGCATGAGCCCGGAGACGGCGAAGTCCCAGGAGACCAAGACCAAGCTCCTGGAGGGCGCGCTGCGCACACTCACCGAGCAGGGCATCGCCAAGACCTCGGCCCGTACGGTGGCCTCGGCGGCCGGGGTCAACCAGGCGCTGGTCTTCTACCATTTCGGATCGGTGGACGAGCTGCTGGCCGCCGCCTGCCGCTACGGCGCAGAGAAGGCAGTGGCGCGGCACCGCCCCCGGCTCGCCTCCGTCGCCTCCCTCTCCGAGCTGCTCGCCGTCGGCCGCGAGATCCACGAGGAGGAACGGGCCGGCGGCCATGTGGCCCTCCTCGGCCAGCTCCTGGCCGGCGCCCAGACCCATGCCGCCCTCGGCCCGGCCACGGCCGCCGGTCTCGACCTGTGGATCGCCGAGATCGAGCAGGTGCTGCGCCGGGTGCTCGCCTCGACGCCCATGGCGGAGTTCGCCGACCCGGCGGGCCTCGCCCGCGCCGTCGCCGCCTCCTTCGTCGGCATCGAGCTGTACGAGGGTGTGGACGAGGCGGGTGCGCACGCGGCCCTCGACGCCCTCGAACAGCTGGGCGCCCTGGTCGCGGCCCTGGACGCGCTGGGCCCGGTGGCCCAGCGCGCGGTCCGCCACCACCTGCGCCGCACGAGCCGCGGCTGACCGGCGGCGGACGGATTCCCGGCGCCCTCGTGCGACGCCCTCGTACGAGAGGTCGCCCGCGGAAAAGGTGACGGACGTCACCATGGATGTCACCCGGATGTCGGTCGGGCGACCGAAAGCCGAGACGGGGCTGACCGGCATATGACCGGCGGGTAGGGTCTGATGACGTGCCGAAGCCTCTCAGTCTTCCCTTCGACCCCATCGCCCGTGCCGACGAGCTCTGGAAGCAGCGCTGGGGAAACGTGCCGCCGATGGCCGCGATCACCTCGATCATGCGGGCGCAGCAGATCCTGCTGGCCGAGGTCGACGCGGTGGTCAAGCCGTACGGTCTGACCTTCGCGCGCTATGAGGCGCTGGTGCTGCTCACCTTCTCCAAGGCCGGCGAGCTGCCGATGTCCAAGATCGGCGAGCGGCTGATGGTGCACCCCACCTCCGTGACGAACACCGTGGACCGGCTGGTGAAGTCCGGTCTGGTGGCCAAGCGCCCCAACCCCAACGACGGCCGCGGCACGCTCGCCGTCATCACCGACAAGGGCCGTGAGGTGGTCGAGGCGGCCACCCGCGACCTGATGGCGATGGACTTCGGCCTGGGGGCGTACGACGCCGAGGAATGTGCGGAGATCTTCGCGATGCTCCGTCCGCTGCGGGTCGCCGCGCACGACTTCCACGAGGAGTGACCCGGGGCAAGATCTCCCGGAACGGACCGTTACGCTCGACCGCATGAAGAAGAGCGTGCTGACCCGCTACCGCGTCTTGGCCTATGTCACCGGTGTCCTGCTGGTCCTGCTGTGTCTGAGCATGATCGCGAAGTACGGGCTGGACGTCGACGGTGCCGCCGACGTCACCCGGGTCGTCGCCATCGCGCACGGCTGGCTGTACGTCGTCTACCTGGTCTTCGCCTTCGACCTGGGCTCCAAGGCGAAATGGCCGGTCGGCAAGCAGCTGTGGGTGCTGCTGGCGGGGACGATCCCCACGGCCGCGTTCTTCGTCGAGCGGAAGATCAGCCGCGAGCTGGAGACCGAGGTCGCCGACCCGGCTCCGGCCGTGGCCAAAGCCTAGCTTTCACCGCCGTACGGAACTCGTACGGCGGTTAGCCATCGACATTTACTAGGACGTCCTAGTAAATTCGAGGGTATGGACGCTCACGCCATCGAGGAGGGCCGCCGACGCTGGCAGGCCCGATACGACGCCGCGCGCAAGCGCGACGCAGACTTCACCACGCTCTCCGGCGATCCCGTTGAGCCGGTGTACGGACCCCGACCGGGGGATGCGTACGAGGGATTCGAGCGGATCGGCTGGCCCGGGGAGTACCCCTTCACGCGCGGGCTCCATCCGACCGGCTACCGCGGGCGCACCTGGACGATCCGCCAGTTCGCCGGGTTCGGCAATGCCGAGCAGACGAACGAGCGGTACAAGATGATCCTCGCGGCGGGCGGCGGTGGCCTGTCCGTCGCCTTCGACATGCCGACGCTCATGGGGCGCGACTCCGACGACCCCCGCTCGCTCGGCGAGGTCGGGCACTGCGGGGTGGCGATCGACTCGGCGGCCGACATGGAGGTCCTGTTCAAGGACATCCCGCTGGGTGACGTCACGACCTCGATGACGATCAGCGGGCCTGCCGTGCCCGTCTTCTGCATGTACCTCGTCGCCGCCGAGCGGCAGGGCGTGGATCCGGGGGTGCTCAACGGGACCCTCCAGACCGACATCTTCAAGGAGTACATCGCGCAGAAGGAGTGGCTCTTCCAGCCGGAGCCCCATCTGCGCCTCATCGGCGACCTCATGGAGTACTGCGCGGCCGGCATCCCCGCCTACAAGCCGCTGTCCGTCTCCGGCTACCACATCCGCGAGGCCGGGGCCACGGCCGCGCAGGAGCTGGCGTACACGCTCGCGGACGGCTTCGGGTACGTGGAGCTGGGGCTCTCGCGCGGGCTCGACGTGGACGTGTTCGCGCCCGGCCTCTCCTTCTTCTTCGACGCCCATCTGGACTTCTTCGAGGAGATCGCCAAGTTCCGGGCGGCCCGGCGGATCTGGGCGCGCTGGATGCGGGACGTGTACGGCGCCCGGAGCGACAAGGCGCAGTGGCTGCGGTTCCACACGCAGACCGCCGGTGTCTCGCTGACCGCGCAGCAGCCGTACAACAACGTGGTGCGTACGGCTGTGGAGGCGCTGTCCGCCGTGCTCGGCGGGACCAACTCGCTGCACACCAACGCCCTCGACGAGACCCTCGCGCTGCCGAGCGAGCAGGCGGCGGAGATCGCGCTGCGTACGCAGCAGGTGCTCATGGAGGAGACCGGGGTCGCCAACGTGGCGGATCCGCTGGGCGGTTCCTGGTACGTCGAGCAGCTGACGGACCGGATCGAGGCGGACGCGGAGAAGATCTTCGAGCAGATCAGGGAGCGGGGCCTCAGGGCGCACCCCGACGGGCGGCACCCGATCGGACCCATCACCTCCGGCATCCTGCGCGGGATCGAGGACGGCTGGTTCACCGGGGAGATCGCGGAGTCCGCGTTCCGGTACCAGCAGTCTCTGGAGAAGGGCGACAAGCGCGTCGTGGGCGTCAACGTCCACACCGGGTCGGTCACCGGGGACCTGGAGATCCTGCGGGTCAGCCATGAGGTGGAGCGGGAGCAGGTGCGCGTGCTCTCCGAGCGGAAGACGGCGCGGGACGAGGGGACCGTGCGGACGGCGCTGGACGGGATGCTCGCCGCGGCCCGGTCCGGCGGGAACATGATCGAGCCGATGCTGGATGCCGTACGTGCCGAGGCGACGCTGGGCGAGATCTGCGGGGTGCTGCGGGACGAGTGGGGCGTGTACACCGAGCCCGCCGGCTTCTGACGGCGGACGCGGAGGGGCCGGCGGCGTCCGCCGCCGGCCCCTCCGCGCTGTCGCTCCGGATTCAGAACTGCTGCACGAAGTAGGGCTCCACGGTCATCCAGCCGTTGCCCCGGGCGCCGTGGCGGGTGCCGTTGTCGCTCCGGGCGAGGGTGTACCAGGAGTCGACGTAGTCCGGGTCGTCCGTCCACCAGTCGTCCGGGATGGCGTCCAGGACGGCGTTCACCAGGGGGATGTAGGCGCCCTGGTCGGTGATGGTGAGCAGAGCGGTGGCGATGGCCTTGGCGAGGTCGCGGTAGTTGGTGCTGCCGTCCTCCTCCATCATCACGGCGTCGGCCAGGTTGTACTTGTAGTTCGACCAGTTGACCAGGATCTGGTTCGGCCGGTACACCGTGCCGTCGTTGTCGAGGTAGGGCATGTCGACCGGGTCGACGCGGACCTTGCCGTCCTGGCCGAAGCCGGTGACCAGGGTGTAGATCTCGGCGTCGCCCTTGACCCAGGGCTCCTCGTCGTCCGAGAGCTCCACCGAGGTGATCCTGGTGGTCCAGAAGCCCGCGGCGGCCGGCGCCGCCTGCCCGGCGGCCCGCCGGGCGTCCGGTGCGGCGGTGGGCGCGGGGGCCGCGGAGGCGACACCGCGCCGCTGCAGCTCCGCGCCGAGGACCTTCAGGCCGGCGGCCAGCGCCGTGGACCCGTCGACGTCGACGACGTACACCGGGTGCGCCGGCGCCGTGCGGGTGTCGAGCGTGTGCGTCCGGCCGCGGCTGTCGTAGGCGGTGACGGCGGCGGTGTCGTCGTCGGAGGCCGCCACGGCGACCCAGGGGGTGGTGCCGGCCGCCAGCGCCGCGCGCATGGAGTCGTCCCCGAGGCGCAGCCGGAGCAGCGAACCGACCTCGCTGTCCAGGCCCTTGGCCGTGGCGATGCGGCGGTCGGCCGCGGTCAGGGCGGACTTGAGGGGGCCGTGGGCCAGGGAGGTGACGGCCACCTCGTGGGAGGCGAGGGCGGCCTTGCGGACGCGGGTGCGCCAGGCGCTGTCGGTGAGCGAGCCGGCGAGGGCACGCGCGGCCTGGTCCTCGGCCGTGGCCACCGCGGACGCGGGAGCGGGGGAGTGGGGGGCGGCCGCCGAGGCGGGCGGGGCGCTGAGGGTCTGCCCGGCGCTCAAGGCCACCAGGGCAGCCGCGAGGGCGGCAAGGGTGCCGTGCCGGCGGGGGTGACGGGGTCTCACGTGGATCGGTCCTCCTGGGCCAGTCGGGTCGCGCTGTCAGGTGGAGCGGGTGCTGCGAGGCGGATCCCGCGGGATCCCTGCGGGATCCAGCAGGATCAAGGCGGATCTATGCGAGTAGATACCGCCTGAATGATGGCGGTGACATGACAGAACGACAAGGGGTGCCGTCACGGGTCCGGATGAACATCCGGGAACGGAAAGCGGAGGGAGCCTGTCCCCGGGCCTCCCGGCCTTCTGGCCCTCGGGTCTACGGGCTTACGGGCCTACGGGGTACGGGTCTGCGGGTCTACGGCTCGGTCGGCGGAGCGGTCAGGCCGAGCAGCAGCACCCGGGTGAAGCTCCGTGCCCACTGCTCGTCCGCCGGCTTGCCGCTCACCAGGGTGCGGTGGACGACCGCTCCCGCCACCATGTCGAAGATCAGTTCCACCGTGCGGGCGGCCTCGGCCGGGTCCGGTTCCGGGGGGAGTTCGCCGCGACACTGGGCCCGCTCGCGGCCCTCCAGGACCAGACGCATCTGGCGGTCCACGATGGAGGCGCGGATGCGCTCGCGCAGGGCGTCGTCGCGGGTCGACTCCGCGACCGCCGCCATGAGGCCGCTCCTGGCCTCCGGGCGGGCCAGGATCGCCGCGAACTGCAGGACCACGCCCTCGATGTCGGCGGCGAGACTGCCGCGGTTGGGCAGTTCCAGTTCGTCGAACAGTTCGGCGACCGCGTCGACCACCAGTTCGTGCTTGCCGGCCCAGCGCCGGTACAGCGTCGTCTTTGCAACCCCGGCCCGCGTCGCCACGTCTCCCAGGGTGAGCCTGGACCACCCGAGTTCCACCAGCGCCTCACGCGTGGCCGCCAGGATCGCGGCGTCCGCGGCGGCGCTGCGCGGGCGCCCGGCGCGGCTGGCGGGGGTGCGGCTGTGCATCCCACGACCATAACCGGCAGTTCGTGTGAGGCCGTGAGGGAGATCACCGGGGCGTGGTGTCGCGGGGGCCCCTCATGGCATTACGCTACGAGTCGTAGCGAAAGCTCGTGAGGGACGTACGCGGGCGACGACCACCGGCGTGGGTGGGGACCCGGCGCCAACCACATCGCTTTTTCATTCATGCGCGGGAACGGGGGAGGATAGACGCATGCAGCCACGGAACATGTCCATGAGCGGCGTCGTCGACCTCGCCGCGGTGAAGGCGGCCCAGGAGGCCAGAGCCAAGGCCGAGCAGGCGCGCGCCGAAGCCGCCCGGCAGGGCGGGGCGGGGGCCGTCTCTCCGGCCGACCTCGTCATTGATGTCGATGAAGCCGGTTTCGAGAGCGATGTCCTCCAGCGCTCCGCCGAAGTCCCCGTCGTCATCGACTTCTGGGCCGAGTGGTGTCAGCCCTGCAAGCAGCTGAGCCCGGTCCTGGAGCGGCTGGCCGTCGAGTACAACGGCCGTTTCCTCCTCGCGAAGATCGATGTCGACGCCAACCAGATGCTGATGCAGCAGTTCGGGGTCCAGGGGATCCCGGCTGTGTTCGCCGTCGTGGCGGGGCAGGCCCTGCCGCTCTTCCAGGGCGCCGCGGGCGAGGAGCAGATCCGCCAGACCCTGGACCAGCTGGTTCAGGTCGCCGAGCAGCGCTTCGGACTGACCGGCCTGACCGTCGACCCGGACGCGGAGCCGGGCGGCGCCCCCGTGCGCGAGATGCCGGCGGGCCCGTACGACGCCCTGCTGGAGGCCGCCGTGCAGGCGCTGGACGCAGGTGACCTGGGCGGTGCCGTCCAGGCCTACAAGAACGTGCTCAGCGACGACCCGGGCAACACCGAGGCCAAACTCGGACTCGCGCAGGCCGAGTTGCTCCAGCGGGTGCAGGACATGGACCCGCAGCAGGTGCGCAGGAACGCGGCCGAGAAGCCGGCCGACGTCGAGACGCAGATCGCGGCCGCCGACCTCGACCTGGTGGGCGGTCATGTCGAGGACGCCTTCGGGCGGCTGATCGAGACCGTGCAGCGCACGGTGGGTGACGACCGGGATGCGGTGCGGCGCCGGCTGCTGGAGCTGTTCGAGGTCGTGGGTTCCGAGGATCCACGGGTGATCGGGGCACGCCGGGCGCTGGCGCGAGCGCTGTTCTGAGCAGCTACTAAACGCCACGGCTTGTGTTGCCGGGGTGAAAGATTTGCCGACGAGACGTCAGGGTGGCCGCGCTTTACCAAATCTTGGTAATCGCGATTGCTGTTACTCGCAGTAAATCAGAGCCGTTGGTCTGTCTGGTTTCGTCCAGGGATCAACGGCTTTGCTCTGCCCCTGGATGCCACCGAGTGTGGCGCTCCGAGACCGGCGGGTCGTTGTTCGGTTATCCGGCCGTTACTAGCGAGTAACGAACCCCCTTGTGTCCGGCGCGAGAATGCACCACGATCGGCGACGCTCGGTCCATTTCCCCTACCCCGGCGGCCGGTCGGGTCACGGGAGACCCTGGGTCCCCACCGAGCAGAGCCGGCGGCAGTGGCGCCGGCTCTAGGGCAGGGGGGTCTTCGCCAGAACGGCGAAGCCTGTCCAGAGGTTGTGCGTGATGTGTGTCAGGCGCGACCAGTGGTTGTCGCTCGGGGGTGATCGCCGGTGATTCGGGCGCGGTTCGCGCCTCCGAGTACGGGCGCTCTCCTTCCCGAGGACGTAGCACTTCTCCCATCCCTGCCTGGCTGAGCCGCCGACTGGGGCGAGTCCGGGCCAGGAGATGTACGTCCGAGAAGGAGGAAATATGGAGTCCCAGGTGCGTGGCGGGACCAGATGGAAGCGGTTCGCTGTGGTCATGGTGCCCAGCGTCGCCGCTACGGCTGCGATAGGTGTCGCCCTCGCGCAGGGCGCTCTCGCTGCTTCGTTCAGTGTTTCGGGTCAGTCGTTCAAGGTGACGGCGAAGAACCTCCACGGTGAGGGCTTCGCGCAGTACGGAGCCATCGACTCGGGTTACACGATGTCGGGTGGAAAGGCTGCTCACCCCGTCGCGGTCTCGGCGTTCCAGAGCGCCACGATCCAGAAGATGTGTCAGTCGGTCGTCACCCCGGACATCCCGATCCTCGGGGATGTCACGCTGCGCCTCGAGGCGGGTGACAGCACCGACAAGGACAAGCAGGTCCAGGCGGACAGGCTGTACATCGACGTCGAGGACCTTCAGGCCGACGCGACCTTCCACGGCCTCGACATCGGTGTGGCCGCCAAGGACGCCAGCAAGGGTCCGGGCATGAAGGGCAACGGCGAGCAGGCCAACCCGTTCGGCTTCGCCCAGCAGGCTGACTCGGTGGACCTGTCCGGCGTGAAGCAGACGGCGTGGGCGACCACTGCCGGAACCTTCAAGCTCAGCGGTCTGCACATGTCGCTGCACAAGGGCAGCGGCGCAGGAATCGAGTGCTACTAGTCACTCGTTGACGGGCGGGGGAGCCGGTGGCGCCCCCGCCCGTCACCTCTCCGGCCGCGTCTTCACTCGCGGCACACATCACCACCACAGCAACGCCGCACCAGGGAGCTGTTTTCCATGAGCGCCGAGACTTCTGTTGCCGACCCCGGCCAGTTCACCCGCCGGAGGCTGCAGTTCCGCGCCTGGCGGGGCGCGCGTCCCTTCTGGGCGGGGCTGTATGTCATGCTCAGCGGCCTTCCGATCATCTACTTCCCGTACTTCCACCTCCAGATCGGTCACCTGACGCTTGCGATGGCGACCACCGCGGGAGCGGGATCCCTGATCATCGGCGTGCTGCTCATCGTGTTGGGCATCAGCCTCTGGTTCCAGAAGCACGTGAGAACGTTCGCGGGCGTCGCTGCGATCCTTCTGGCGCTGGTGTCGCTCCCCGTTTCCAACTTCGGTGGCTTCATCATGGGCTTCCTGCTCGCCCTCGTCGGCGGCGCGATGGCCGTGTCGTGGGCGCCGGGCCCGCCGCCGCAGTCGGAGCCGCCTGCCGGGCCCGTCCCTGGTGAGGGTGCTGCCCCCGACGCCGCACCGCTGCCCCACCAGGCTGCGGACGGGGTGCACGAGTCGTACGACCTGTCAGGAACGAGTCCGGCCAACGAGGCGAACGGGAGGCACAGTGCCGGCTGACGAGGTGACCCACGGGACCGATGTGGACGGGTCCCGTGCGAGAACCGGGCCCCGCCACGCGGCACCCAAAAAGCCGCTGTTCACCAGGTTTCACATGCCGGCCGGCAAGGCGATCGCCTCCGTGGCGATGCCCACGGCGGTTCTCATGGGCATGGGCTTCACGTCGTCGCTCGCTCTCGCCGACAACAACGGCGGTACCGCGACGTCCAACAGCCAGAAGGCCGCGGACTACAAGGACTGCGTAGCGGCGCTGGACGATGCCAAGGACGGCTCGGCCTCGCCCTCACCGTCCGCGAGCGAGTCCACCGGCACGGCCACGCCGACCCCCACGGCGTCCGCCGACGCCAAGGACGCGGCCACCGACACCGCCGGGGACTCCGGCAAGACCTCGTCGCCGGATTCAGGTTCCGACGACAAGGGCGCCACGCCCAAGCCGACGGCGACCTCGGGATCGTCGGGTTCCTCGGACTCCGGCTCCGGCTCCGGTGGCGGCGACACCGCCACGCCGACCCCCTCGGCGTCCCAGAGCAGCGACGGCGGTCTGCTGGACACGATCGGTGACACGATCGGTGACATCCTCACCGGCGGCAAGAAGGACTCCGGCACGACCGCGAGCCCGACGCCGTCCGCGTCCGCGTCGTCCTCGCCGGCCACGCCGTCCTCGTCCGGGTCGTCCGGCTCCGCCGACACGGGCAGCGCGTCCGGCACGGTCAAGGACACCGTGGACAAGGCCACCAAGACGGTCACGGACACGGTGAAGGACACCACCGACACGGTCTCCAAGACGGCCGAGGACACCACCGAGGCGGTCAAGGACGCGGCCGCGTCGGCCACGCCCAGCCCCTCCGCCAGCGCCTCGGCGTCCCCCGACGACTGCCCGGTGGCCACCGACGACGAGAGCGGTGTCGACAACAAGGTGCCGGTGGCGGACGACCCCTGGTACCTGAACGCCAGCTCGCTGCTCCTGAAGAGCGCCGACTACCAGGGCATCGTCGAGGTGAAGACGGCCAACGGCACCAAGAAGAAGGTGCTGAAGTACGTCATCTCCGGCGGGACCGACATCGGTGACCTGCACCAGACGGTGAAGGACAAGCAGTCGGGCAAGACGTACCACGTCCAGGCGTCCGAGGGCTCGACGTCGACCATCCGAGACGGCGTCACCGTGATGTACACCGAGAGCATCTCGGGCAACCTGTTCGGCCTGATCCCGGTGACGTTCAGCCCGGACAGCCCGCCCCCGCTCAACATCCCGCTGATCTACTTCACCCATGTGAAGGTGACGCAGGCAGGCCAGTTCGGCGGCACCCTGCACGTGCCCGGTATGCACGTGTACACCACCGACTGACCGCCCCCGCAAGCCCGTCCGGGAGCCGCAACACCGTGGCCCGGCCCTCCAGTTGTGGAGGGCCGGGCCACGACCTTTGGCGACCCTTGCGCACCACTGAGGGCGCCCCCTGCCGCAGGGGGCGCCCTCAGTGTCGTACCAGGCCTGGCGGGGAGCGTCAGCTGCTCTGGCCGCCCACGTGGTGGACGCGGACCATGTTGGTGGTGCCGGGGACGCCGGGGGGCGAGCCGGCGGTGATGACGACCGTGTCGCCGGGGTTGAAGCGGCCCAGCTTGGCCAGCTCCTGGTCCACCATGTCGACCATCTCGTCGGTGCTGTTGACCAACGGGACGACGTGCGGCTCCACGCCCCAGCTGAGGGTCAGCTGGTTGCGGGTGCCCTCGTCGGTGGTGAAGGCGAGGATCGGCTGGGACGCGCGGTAGCGGGACAGACGGCGGGCGGTGTCGCCGGACTGGGTGAAGGCGATCAGGCCCCGGCCGCCGAGGAAGTCGGCGATCTCGCAGGCCGCGCGGGCGACCGAACCGCCCTGCGTGCGCGGCTTCTTGCCGGGGACGAGCGGCTGCAGGCCCTTGGAGAGCAGCTCCTGCTCGGCCGCGGTGACGATCTTCGACATCGTCTTGACGGTCTCGACCGGGTAGGCGCCCACCGAGGACTCCGCCGACAGCATGACCGCGTCCGCGCCGTCCAGGATAGCGTTCGCCACGTCGGAGGCCTCGGCGCGGGTCGGCCGGGAGTTGGTGATCATCGACTCCATCATCTGGGTCGCCACGATCACCGGCTTGGCGTTGCGCCGGCACATCTCCACCAGGCGCTTCTGCACCATCGGGACCTTCTCCAGCGGGTACTCGACGGCGAGGTCACCGCGGGCCACCATGACGGCGTCGAACGCCGCGACGACTTCCTCCATGTTCTCGACCGCCTGCGGCTTCTCCACCTTGGCGATCACGGGGACCCGGCGGCCCTCCTCGTCCATCACGCGGTGGACGTCCTGCACGTCCTTGGCGTCCCGGACGAAGGACAGCGCGACCATGTCGCAGCCCATCCGGAGGGCGAAGCGCAGGTCCTCGATGTCCTTCTCGGACAGCGCCGGGACGTTGACCGCCGTGCCGGGCAGGTTGATGCCCTTGTGGTCGGAGACGACACCGCCCTCGATGACGATCGTCTTCACCCGCGGGCCCTCGACGTCCAGCACCTTCAGCTCGACGTTGCCGTCGTTGATCAGGACCTGGTCGCCGCGCGAGACGTCGCCCGGCAGCCCCTTGTACGTCGTGCCGCAGATCTGCTTGTCGCCCGGCACGTCCTCGGTCGTGATGACGAACTCGTCACCGCGCTCCAGCTCGACCGGCCCCTCGGCGAAGGTCTCCAGGCGGATCTTCGGGCCCTGGAGGTCGGCGAGGACACCGAGGGCACGGCCGGTCTCCTTGGACGCGGCCCGGACGCGGTCGTACCGCGCCTGGTGCTCGGCGTGGGTGCCGTGGCTGAAGTTGAAACGGGCCACATTCATGCCCGCCTCGATCATGGCGACAAGCATCTCGTGGGTGTCGACCGCGGGGCCGAGAGTACAGACGATTTTCGAACGGCGCATGGGGCGATCCTATCGGTTTGTTTCGCTGCGGAATATTCCGTCTGGCGGAAGATACAAATGGGCGGACATGCGCTCAGGCGTGTTACTGCGGTGTATTGCTCAGCTGTCCATTCCGACCAGCGCATACGTCTGTGTGGCGATCTCCAGTTCTTCGTCGGTCGGCACCACGGCGACCGCGACCCGCGCGGACTCGGGGGAGATCAGCCGCGGCTCACCGCTGCGCACGGCGTTCAGGCCGGCGTCGACCACCAGGCCCAGGCCCTCCAGGCCCGCGATCGCCGCCTCCCGCACGGGCGCCGCGTTCTCGCCGACCCCGGCCGTGAACGCGACCGCGTCCACCTGGCCGAGGACCGCGTAATAGGCGCCGATGTACTTCTTGAGCCGGTGAATGTAAATGCCGAAGGCCAGCTCGGCCTCTTCGTCGCCCTCGTCGATCCGGCGGCGGATCTCCCGCATGTCATTGTCCCCGCAGAGACCGAACAGACCGCTCCTCTTGTTGAGAAGAGTGTCGATCTCGTCCGTGGACATTCCGCCAACACGCTCCAAATGGAAGATGACGGCGGGATCCAGATCGCCGGACCGCGTTCCCATCACGAGGCCCTCCAACGGCGTCAGCCCCATGGAGGTGTCCACGCACCGGCCCCGCTCGACGGCCGACGCCGAGGCACCGTTGCCGAGGTGCAGCACGATCACGTTCACCTCCGACGGGTCCTTGCCCAGCAGCCGCGCCGTCTCCCGGGAGACGTACGCGTGCGAGGTGCCGTGGAAGCCGTAGCGGCGGATGCGGTGCCGGTCCGCGATCTTCGGGTCGATCGCGTAGCGCGCCGCGGACTCCGGCATCGTCGTGTGGAACGCCGTGTCGAACACCGCGACCTGCGGCAGGTCGGGGCGCAGCGCCTGCGCGGTGCGGATACCCGTGAGATTGGCCGGGTTGTGCAGCGGCGCCACGGGGATCAGCCGCTCGATCTCGGCGAGCACCTCGTCGTCGATCACGGTGGGCTCGGTGAAGAACATGCCGCCGTGCACCACCCGGTGCCCGATCGCGGCCAGCTCCGGCGAGTCCAGGCCCAGGCCGTCCCGGGTCAGCTCCTCCGCGACCGCCTTGAGGGCCGCGTCGTGGTCGGCGATCGGGCCGCTGTGCTCGCGGGTCTCACCCGTGGCGGCACAGGTGTGCTTGAGCCGGGAGGTCTGCTCGCCGATGCGCTCCACCAGACCCACCGCCAGCCGACTGCTGTCCCGCATGTCCAGCAGCTGGTACTTCACCGACGAGGAGCCGGAGTTGAGGACGAGGACACGGGTGGGGGAGGTCACTGCTCGGACGCCTTCTCGTTCGGGTGCTGGGCCTGGATCGCCGTGATGGCGACGGTGTTGACGATGTCCTGGACGAGCGCGCCGCGGGACAGGTCGTTGACCGGCTTGCGCAGGCCCTGCAGGACCGGCCCGACGGCGATCGCGCCGGCCGAGCGCTGTACGGCCTTGTAGGTGTTGTTGCCGGTGTTGAGGTCGGGGAAGATCAGCACGCTGGCCTGCCCGGCGACCTCGGATCCGGGAAGCTTGGTCGCGGCGACGGACGGCTCCACGGCCGCGTCGTACTGGATCGGCCCCTCGATCTTCAGGTCCGGCCGCCGCGAGCGCGCCAGCTCCGTCGCCTCGCGCACCTTGTCGACGTCGGCGCCCGAGCCCGACGTACCGGTGGAGTACGACAGCATCGCGATCCGCGGCTCCACGCCGAACCGCGCCGCGGTGCCCGCCGACTGGACGGCGATGTCCGCCAGCTGCTGGGCGTTCGGGACCGGGTTGACCGCGCAGTCGCCGTAGACCAGCACCTTGTCGGCCAGGCACATGAAGAACACGGACGACACGATCGAGGAGTCCGGCTTCGTCTTGATGATCTCGAAGGCGGGCCGGATGGTGGCCGCGGTCGAGTGCACCGAGCCCGACACCATGCCGTCGGCCAGACCCTCCTGGACCATCAGGGTGCCGAAGTAGTTCACGTCCGAGACGACGTCGTAGGCCAGCTCCACCGTCACGCCCTTGTGGGCGCGCAACCGGGCGTACTGCTCGGCGAACGCGTCGCGCAGCTCGGAGGTGGCCGGGTCGATCAGCTGGGTGTCGCCGAGGTCGATGCCCAGGTCGGCCGCCTTCTTGCGGATCCGGTCGACCGGGCCGAGCAGGGTCAGGTCGCACACCCCGCGACGCAGCAGCACCTCGGCCGCGTGCAGCACCCGCTCCTCGGTGCCCTCAGGCAGCACGACCCGCCGTTTGTCCGAGCGGGCCTGCTCCAGCAGCTTGTGCTCGAACATCATCGGGGTGACCCGGTCGCTGCTCGGCGCCGAGACCCGGCGGGCCAGGTCGGCGGTGTCGGTGTACCGCTCGAACAGGCCGAGCGCGGTCTCCGCCTTGCGCGGAGTGGCCGCGGTCATCTTCCCCTCCATCGCGAAGAGGTGCTCGGCGGTGGGGAAGCTGGTGCCGGGGACCGAGATCACCGGGGTGCCCGGGGCGAGACGGGCGGCCAGCGTGAGGATCTCCTCGCGCGGCACCTCGTTCAGGGTCAGCAGAACGCCGGCTATCGGCGGGGTGCCGGCGCTGTGCGCGGCCAGCGAACCGACGACCAGGTCGGCGCGGTCGCCCGGCGTCACGACCAGGCAGCCCGGGGTCAGAGCGCTCAGGAAGTTGGGCAGCATCGCGCCGCCGAAGACGAAGCCCAGCGCGTCCCGGGCGAGCCCGGAGTCGTCGCCGAGCAGCACCTTGGCGCCGAGGGTCTGGGCGATCTGCGCGACCGTCGGCGCGGACAGCGCGGGGTCGTCCGGCAGCACGTACGCCGGCACCGGCAGGCGGTTCGCGAGCCGCTCGGCGATCTCGTCGCGGTCCTCGCGGGCCACCCGGTTGGCGACCATGGCCAGCACGTCGCAGCCCAGACCGTCGTACGCCCGGTACGCGTTGCGCGTCTCGGCCAGCACGGACTCGCCCGTCTGCCTGCGGCCGCCGACCACCGGGATCACGGACGCGCCGAACTCGTTGGCGAGCCGGGCGTTCAGGGAAAGTTCGTCCGGCAGCTGGGTGTCGGCGAAGTCGGTGCCGAGGACCAGGACGACGTCGTAGTCCCGGGCCACCAGGTGGAAGCGGTCGACCAGCGTGGAGACCAGCTCGTCCGTGCCCTGCTCGGCCTGGAGCGCGGACGCCTCGTGGTAGTCCATGCCGTAGACGGTCGCCGGGTCCTGGGAGAGGCGGTACCGGGCCCGCAGCAGTTCGAACAGCCGGTCGGGCATGTGGTGCACGAGGGGGCGGAACACCCCCACCCGGTCGACCTGCCGGGTCAGGAGTTCCATGACTCCCAGCTCGACGACCTGGCGGCCGTCGCCGCGGTCGATCCCGGTCACGTACACGCTGCGCGTCACCTGTGCACTCCGTTTCGTCGGTCTCGTCACCGGCATAAAAATCGCCCACCGAGGTGAGCAGAACCCTCTTGACAATACCCCTGGGCCCGGATAAGGCGCCCGTCAGGATCTCACCGCTCCGGCGGACGTGAAAGAATCAGATCTGGCTCACCGGTACCGACAGCGAGCAGGAGACACAGCACGATGCGCATCGGAGTTCTCACCGCAGGCGGCGACTGCCCCGGCCTGAACGCCGTGATCCGGTCGGTCGTGCACCGGGCGGTGGCGCAGTACGGCGACGAGGTCATCGGCTTCGAGGACGGCTACCGAGGTCTGCTCGACCGTCACTACCGCTCTCTCGACCTGGACGCCGTCAGCGGCATCCTGGCCCGCGGCGGCACCATCCTCGGCTCCTCCCGTCTGGAGCGCGACCGGCTGCGCGAGGCCTGCGAAGGCGCCGCCGACATGGTCGAGGAGTTCGGCATCGACGCGCTGATCCCGATCGGCGGCGAGGGCACCCTGACCGCGGCCCGCATGCTCTCCGACGCAGGGCTGCCGGTGGTCGGCGTCCCGAAGACCATCGACAACGACATCTCCTCCACCGACCGCACCTTCGGCTTCGACACCGCCGTCGGCGTCGCCACGGAGGCCATGGACCGCCTGAAGACGACCGCCGAGTCCCACCAGCGGGTGATGGTCGTCGAGGTCATGGGCCGGCACGCCGGCTGGATCGCCCTGGAGTCCGGCATGGCCGCCGGCGCCCACGGCATCTGCCTGCCCGAGCGCCCCTTCGACCCCGCCGACCTGGTCAAGATGGTCGAGGAGCGGTTCTCCCGCGGCAAGAAGTTCGCGGTCGTCTGCGTCGCCGAGGGCGCCCACCCCGCCGAGGGCACCATGGACTACGGCAAGGGTGAGATCGACCAGTACGGCCACGAGCGCTTCCAGGGCATCGGCACCGCGCTCGCCTACGAGCTGGAACGGCGCCTCGGCAAGGAGGCCAAGCCGGTCATCCTCGGCCACATCCAGCGCGGCGGCGTCCCGACCGCGTACGACCGCGTCCTCGCCACCCGCTTCGGCTGGCACGCCGTCGAGGCCGCACACCGCGGCGACTTCGGCAAGATGACCGCACTGCGCGGCACCGACGTGCAGATGGTGCCGCTCGCGGAGGCGGTCACCGAGCTGAAGACGGTACCGAAGGACCGGATGGACGAGGCCGAGTCGGTCTTCTAGGCCGCCGTACCGTCCTCCACCCTCTCCCAGAAGTACTCCACGATCTGGTCGAGGAAGTCGCGGCCGGCGTCGCTCGAGGCGCTGGCCGCGCTGTTCCCGCCCCAGCTGAGGCTGGCCACCATCTGCCCCTGGTAGTCCTGGTGCAGCTCCTGGAGCACGCCCTCCAGCCGCCCCCGATCCACCGGCGCGATCTTCGACACCGGCCGGACATAGGCCTGCCAGCGCGTGGTGACGGCACTGCGCAGCAGCTCGGCCAGCCGCTCCTCCAGGCCGGTGACGGCGACGAAGTCGGGCAGCGACAGATCCAGGATCTCCGCGAGGGCGGCCGCCTGGCGGTCGTTGCCGCGCCAGTCGCCGCTCTCCTCCATGCGCAGATAGCCGCGCAGATCGGTCCCGATGGCACGGGCGACGTCCTCGGGGGCGAGCGCGCGGGCGATCCGGTGCTCCCGCAGGGTCCGGGGCCGACCGATCAGCTCGCCCGGGGAACACCACAACACGCCCGCGAGCGCGGTGAGCTCGGGGTTGCCGGGCGAGACGGTGCCGCGCTCCCACGCGATCACGAGGTCCGGGGTGACGTACGGCATCCCGTACGAGGCACGCATTCCGTAGGCGACGTGCTCCGGCCCCATGCCGAGGGCGGCACGGAGCCTGCGGGCGGCGGGGGCGTTGAACGGGGGAGCCGAGGGGTTCGGTTGGGCTGAGGGTTGGCGCACCCCGCACAAGCTAGGGGTGCGGGAGCCGGGTGACTACGGGCTGTTCGCCCAGGATCACCGATTGTAGGAACGTACGGTTCCGGCCGTTCGGTACGTTCCGGCCGTTCGGTAGGTAACGGACACATCACCGCTGCGGATCATCCCTTGACGGCACCGCCCAGCGCGAAGCCGCCCCCCAGCTTCCTCGCGACCAGCACGTACAGAAGGATCACCGGCGTCGAGTAGATCACGGAGAACGCGGCGAGCTGCCCGTACGCCACCATCCCGCGGTTGCCGAAGAAGTCGTTGATGCTGACCGAGGCCGGCATCCGGTCCGGGCTGAGCAGGAGCATGAAGGGGACGAAGAAGTTCCCCCACATCATCACGAACGAGAAGACGGTGACGACGGCGAGCCCCGGCCCCATGAGCGGGAGAACGATCCGCACGAGCGACTGCAGTGACGACGCACCGTCCGTCCACGCGGCCTCCTCCAGCTCCTTGGGCACCCCGTCCATGAAGTTCTTCATCAGCCAGATGGCGAAGGGGAGTTGGGAGGCGGCGAAGAAGAAGATCGTCCCCTGCAGGGTGTCGATCAGATTCACCCGGACGAACAGCGCGTACACCGGCACCATGATCGCGGTGATCGGCAGACTCGTCGCGAACAGGATCGTCAGCAGGAACGGCCGGTTCAGCCGGGACCGGAACCGGGAGAGCGGATAGGCGGCGAGCGCGGCGCAGACGACGGTCAGCGCCGTGGCTCCGCCGCACAGGACGAGGCTGTTGAGCAGCGGGGTGTAGGTGATGTCCGGGGTCAGGATCGCGTCGAAGTTGCCGAGAGTGAGCCCGTCGGGCACCTTGACCCTCAGGTTCGCGTGCGGGTCCACGGAGGACAGCACCACCCAGGCGAGGGGCAGCGCGAAGGCGAGGGCCACGACCAGCAGCCCGGCGTCGGCGGCGAGGCGACGGGAGGGACGGTCACGGGGCATGGCCGGCCTACACCTCCGTCCGCAGCAGGCGCAGATAGACGACGGAGAACAGGGAGCCCACGAGCAGCAGGAGCAGGGCGACGGCGGTGCCGTACCCGATCATGCTGTTCTGGAAGGCCTGTTCGTACATGAACAGCGGCAGGGTCTGGCTCCTGTCGCCGGGCCCGCCCCTGGTCATCACCCAGATCAGCCCGAAGACGGAGAGTGTCTGGAGGGTGTTGAGCATGAGGTTGGTGCCGATGGAACGCCGGATCATCGGCAGCGTGATGTGCCACATCCGCCGCCATCCGCCCGCCCCGTCCACTTCCGCCGCCTCCGTGATCTCGCTCGGTATCTCGTCCAGCGCGGCGGAGTAGACGAGCATCGAGAACGCCGTGCCGCGCCAGACGTTGGCGAAGGAGACGGCGAGGACGGGAAGGGTGAACAGCCAGTTCTGGGCGGGCAGATGGAGCTGGTCCAGGATGGCGTTCAGGGTCCCTTCGCGCCGGAAGAAGGCGTACAGCAGGAACCCCGCGACGACCTCCGGCAGCACCCAGGCGGTGATCACGACCGCACCGGTGAGCGTACGGACGGGCGGGGAAGCACGTTTCATCAGCGCGGCGAGGGCCAGTCCCAGGGTGTTCTGCCCGACGAGCGAGGACAGCACGGTGAACACCAGGGTCAGCCATACGGCGTTGAGGAACGCGCCGTCGTGGAAGGCCTTGCGGAAGTTGTCGAGGCCGACGAAGGAGGAGTGGGCCTGGCCGGTCAGCTGGAGGTCGGTGAAGGCGATGTAGACGCAATAGGCGATGGGACCGGCGAGGAAGAGGACCAGGAGGACCAGGGCCGGGGTGACGGGGAGGGCCCGGGCCATCCGCCGCTGGAGCCTCACTTCTGGATCACTTGGTCGTCGGTGACGTCCTTGAGGGTGCTGTCGTAGCCGCTCGCCGCCTTCTCGACGGACCGGTCACCGGTGGTCACACCCTCCATGGCCTCCTGGACGGCGGTCGACACCTTCGGGTACGCGGGATAGGCGGGCCGGTAGTGGGTGCTGGCGACCAGGTCGGTGAAGAACTTGATGCCGGGCTGGGCGCCGACGTACGCGGGGTCGCTCGCCACGTCCCTGCGCACCGCGATGCCGGAGTTGGCGATGTACCACTTCCGGGCGTTGTCCTTCGTCTGCATCGTCCTGATGAAGTCGAAGGCGAGGTCCGGGTGGGCCGCCTTCGCCGGGATCGACCAGGTCCAGCCGCCGGACATGCTGACCTTGCCGGGGGCCTGGCCGTGCTGCGTGGGCATGTACGCGAGGCCGAGCTGCTTCGACCAGTCCTTCCACTCGTGCCCGCTGCCCGGCAGCCAGTCCTGTGGCAGCCAGGAGCCGTCGAGGGCGATGCCGAGCTTGCCCTGGGGGAGGAGTTCGCCGCGGACGGCGGTGCTGAAGTTGGGGTCGAGGGCGTCGGAGACGTCCGGGCCGAGCTTCTCCTTGTAGACCTTCTCCACGAAGGAGAGGGAGTCCTTGAAAGCCTGGCTGCCGGTGATCCACTTCTTGGTGGCGGCGTCGTACAGGGGGTCCGTCGTCCCGTCGTTGGTGCCGTACAGCAGCATCTCGAAGGTCTGCATGGTGGCGGACTCGCCGGCGGGTTTGCCGGTGTACACGTTGAGGGGGATGGCGCCGGGGACCTTCTGCCTGATGGTGCGGGCGGCGGCGAGGATGTCGTCCCAGGTCCTCGGCTGCCAGTCGGCCGGGAGCCCGGCCTTCCTGAACACGCGTTTGTCGAACCAGAGCCCTCGGGTGTCGGTGCCGTCCGGGACGCCGTACGTCTTCCCGTCCGCGCCCTGCGCCGCGTTCCGGGCGGTGTCCACGAACTGCTGCCAGTCCGGCCACTTGGCGAGGTACGGGTCGAGGGGCTTCAAGTACCCGCTCGTGATGTCCGAGTTGATGAGGAAGGTGTCCTCGTAGACCAGGTCCGGGGCGGTCCTGGGGGAGCGGAGCATCTGCTGGAGCTTGGTGTAGTACTCCGCGTCCGGGGCCTTGATGGGGACGAGTTCCACCTTCTTGCCCGGGTACTTCTCCTCGAACTCCTTCTTCATGTCGGCGAGGTAGGTGTCCATCACCTTGATGGAGTTGTCGGTCGACTGCTTGAAGGAGATCTTCAGGGTGTTGGGGCTGCTGCCGGAGCTTCCGCTGCACGCGGTGAGGGCGGTTGCGGCGAGGGTGAGTGCGATGAGGATGGCGGCGGTGGGGCGCACGGGCATGACCTCCTGCGGGCGCACATTGGTGTGGCGTGGCGTGGAGATGGCTGCCGTGTGAACGTAGGAGAAGTGGTCTAGTCAGGTCAATGCGTCTGCGTTGCCATTCGGCATTGCGGCTTCTCGTCAGGGACGTTGGCTTGAGTGACGGCTCGGCGGCCTGAAGGCGGGCGGAGGTCGGCCGAGGAACCCCTCCCGCTGCAGTGTTCGGCCCGCGACAGGAGGGGCGTTCGGTGCGACCCTGACCCTGCAGTCGCCATGGGGGCGCGGTCAGCCAGGTGCCCGCGTCTTCACTACTCGTGAGCGGCAGCCGCCGTCACGAGCGAGCACTGCTGATCTTCTCGTAGTGGTCGCACAGGGCGTTCAGGGCACGGGCCAGCCGCCGGGCGTGGCCGGCGGCTCCGCCGTACCGGCGGCTCGGCTCGGCCTGGAGCCGACTGCGTGCGTCGCCGAGACAGGCGAGCGCGCAGTAGCGGAGGATGCTTCCCTTGTCCAGCTTCTTGGCCGCTACCTCGACCTCTGGGATGAGCAGCTCAAGTTGGCCGCGTACCGTCAGGGTCAGCGTCTCGATCTCGGCGCCGGACGGGGGCAGTACATTCGGGACGGCATCCGGGTCCAGCAGGATGTTCACAGTCTCGCGCATCGTCGCGAGGTCCAGCGGGACTCCCTGACCGTGATCTGCCACGGCCGCCGATTGGGTTGTAGCTTTCATGGTGTCGGCGCTCCCTTGAAGCGTTGGCCACGCCCCGGGGCCCTGCCAGGCCGCCGGGGTCTTGAGGCTTCGACCGTAGAAGCGCCAGCGCGGTACCGCCGACCGTAATCCGGTCGCTACTCTCAGGCAGCGAGAAGGCCGACCTTCACCGCCAGTTCCGATGCACGGCGACGACGAGGAGCCTGCGTCGACTCGACCTGTTCCAGGAGGATCGCCCGCGCGTAGCCGTTGTACCGGATCGTCTCCGGCGCGGCCTCGTACGCCTTCTCCAGCGAGGCGACTGCCACGTCCGGCTGGTTGTCGAGGTGGTAGCCGCGCGCCTCCTCGATCCGGTGACGGGCACGGCGGGGACGGGACTGGATGGTCGTCTGATCCGCGCGGGCCGCCTGTCGCACAGACTCACCGCCCTGATGCAGCTCCACAGCCACAGTAACCGCGTGCGCGCCCATGACGGCCTGGCTGAAGCTGGTGACCGGGTGGTAGTAATCGGCCGGCAACCGCGTCGCCATGTCGTTGGCCTTGTCCCAGCGCCGCCATGCCGTCCCTGTTTCGCGTCGTCGGGCGGCGGTGTAGCCGAGCTCGAACTCAAGGGCGCCCGCGATGGCGAGGACGTCGTCTGAGGCATCGGGCAGCAGGGGCTCAAGGAAGCGTACGGCCTCCAAATTGACGGCGTCGGCCGCGTCGTAGTGCCTCGGCCCGGAGTCGCGGTGCGCCTGCGCCAGCAGCCACGAGGCGACGCCGATGGTATGCGGGTCTTCGCTCTCCTGGGCGGCGATCATGCAGCGCTCGGCAACGCGCCACAGCAGGGACGAGTCGGGCTGGTAGGCGACGAAGAACTGTGACAGCGAGTACGTCTGAGCGAGCTGGGCTTGCGCGGTGCGTCGGTCAGCTGCGCCGTCGGCCTGTCGGACAAGGACTTGGGCGTCGCGGATCAGGTCGGGCAATAGCCTGCCGATCGCCTCGCGATGGTTCTTCGACGCGTGCCGTGCCTTCCACGCGGCGTGCAGCCGGGCCTCAAGGTGCTCCACCGGTGGCGGCTCGACGCCGGTGCTGAGCGGAAAGCTGTCGACGGCAGCCTTGACGGCTGCGAGGCGTGGATGGCCGGGACCGATGAACAGGTCCACGTGTGTGTCGGAGCGGCCCGTAAGCTCGGCCAGGTTCCGGACCCGCAGAGCCTCGGCGATGCGCAGCACCGTCTCGAGTCCTGGTGGCTTCTGCTGGCCATTCTCGATCTTCCGCACGGTGTGCTCCGAGAGTCCGATGAGGCCACCGAGTTGAAATTGGGTCATTCCGCGGCGCTCGCGAAGGATTTGCACCCTCTGCCCGAACCGCAGCGGATCGGCGTACGGGCCCGGAGTAGCTTCTGAGGACATAACGGCCTGCCTCTCCTAGCAGCATCGTCACTGTCAGGGTAGGGGTAGAGGCCGTCTCAAGTGACGGTCCAGCAGAGCCTTCACGCCTTTTGTAGATCACCGCGTGAACTGGTGACGAGGGCGTGTATGGGCGGCGCTGCGGGTGCTCAGGTGCATGGTGCGGGCGTGCGAGGGGGAGCGGGGGTTCGGGGAGCCGCGGGAGCCGCGGGAGCCTGGGGAGTGGGGTGAGGTTGGGAGTTATTCCGGTAGTTCGGCCGCCCAGGTGCGGGCTTGGGCGGCTTCGGCGGGGGCGTTGGCGCGGGTGTAGGCGTCGGCGGACTGGAGGAATGCGGTGCGGGCCTCGGCGGGGCGATGGGCGTACTCGTAGGCGCGGGCCAGGTTCTCCAGGGTCAGCCCCTCGCCGTACCAGTCCTCGAACTCCTGTCGATTCTCAAGGGATTTGCCGTATGCCTCGACCGCTTCCTCCAGTCGGCCCACCTTCCGCAGAGCGATGCCGAGGTTGTTCCAGGCCTTCGCCTCGCGGCGGCGGTCGCCTGTGGCCTGGTACAGGTTGCGGGCTTGGGTGTGGGCGTCGATGGCCTCCTCCTTCTGGCCCGCCTCCCGCAGGGCGTTGCCGAGGTTGTTCCACGCGATGGCCTCGTGGTGGCGGTCTCCGGCAGCCTGGTAGAGGTCGCGGGCGCGCGTGTGGGCGTCGATGGCTTCCTCCACCCGGCCCGCCTTCCGCAGGGCGCTGCCGAGGTTGTTCCACGCGATGGCCTCGTGGCGGCGGTCTCCGGCAGCCTGGTAGAGGTCGCGGGCGCGCGTGTGAGCGTTGATGGCTTCCTCCACCCGGCCCGCCTCCCCGAGGGCGTTGCCGAGGTTGGTCCCCGCGTTGGCCTCGTCTACGCGGTCCCCGGCCCGGCGGGCGGCCTCTCGCGCGACCTCCCCGACGGCGATCCAGTCGTCGAAATACCGGCGCCAGTAGAGGTACTCCCCCAGGCACTCCGCCAGCCGCACCGCCGTGCCCGCGAACCGCTCCTCCCGCGCCCACCCCACCGCGGCTACCAGACCCGCCCGCTCACTGTCCAGCCACGCCAACGCCTGACCTCGGTCCCCGAACCGCTCCGGCTCCTCCAGGCCCGGAAGCCACCGCAATCGCTCATCAGCGGCATCCGCCCACCGGTAGTAGAACCCCAGCACCCGCTCCCGCGCCGCCTCCCCCTCATCTCGCAACCCGACATGCCCTACCACCACACCCGCCCCGAACCCCCGCACCACGTCATGCGCCCGCCATCTCATGGCCGAACCCGTCTCATCGACGCGCCGCACCGGCGTGACGAGATGCGCGGCGGCCAAGTCCTCCAGCAGGAGCAGCACGGCGTCCGTGTCAAGGTCGGCCAAGGCGGCGATCGCCTCCGTGCCAGTCTCCGTACCCGGCGCAAGGCAGAGCAGGCGCAGCAACCGGGCCTGGTCCGGCGGCAGCCGGTGATACGACGTCTCCAGCACAGGACGCAGGACCAGCGAGCGGCCGTACAGGTCCGTGCCCGGGCTGCCGTGATCGAGAACGGCGGTCGGGTCCCCGGCGTTCCGGATCTCGGCCACCAGTGAGGCGATGTCCCGATGGCGCCGTCGGCGCAGCATCCCCGCGGCGATCTGGAGCGCCAGGGGCAAGTGACCACAATGATCGGCCAGTTCGCGCAGTGCCTCGGGTTCGCGTCCCGGGCGTTCGTCGCGTTCGTCGGTGTCGTGCAGGGCGCGGGTCACCAGGGCGACAGAGTCGTCCGGGTCGAGTGTTTCGAGGTCGACGAGGCGTACCGGAAGAGCGTCGGGACGGTCCCGGGAGGTGATGAGAACCCGGTGGTCGTCCGAGCCGGGTAGCAGCGGCACGTACTGCGACGGGTCCGACGCGTTGTCCAGGATCAGCAGCATCCGTTCCCGCCGTTCGGCGAGGAGTTCGCGGTATGCGTCGTGCTGGCGCTCCGACGTCGGCGGCAGTTCCTGGCCCCGTACGCCAAGTGCGTCGAGCAGGGACGCGACCGCCTGATCCGCCGTGACCGGGTCGTCGTCGTACCCGCGCAGGTCCACGAAGAGCGTCCCGCCCGGGAACCAGCCCTTCGCACGGGCCCGATGCGCCGCCTCCACCGCCAGCGCGGTCTTGCCGATGCCTCCCATACCGGTGACGGCGAAGATGAGGAGCGGCAGCGCGGTCGCGGTCGTGTTGTCCCCGCCGGGTGCCAGGTGGGGGAGCAGGCGGTTCAGCTCCGCCGACCGGCCGGTGAAGCCCAGCGGGCGGGGCGGCAGGGTGGCGGTCGCGCGGGGGACCGGGCCGTGGATCGTGCCCTTACCGGCCTCCGACCTGCTTCCCGATGACGGGGCCGTAGAAGGTCCCGCCCCGGAAATCGACGCGATCGCCCCCGGAACCCGCTTGGGGACCCTCCTCGGAGCCGTCGGAACCACCGTCGCGAGGCAGGTGCTTGCGCAGCACCGCCACCGCCACGGACGCCGCCTGTGCCGCCGCCCGCTTCTGTGAGCCGCCGGCGTCGGCCTTGCGCTTGTTCTCGTCCGCGCGGTCGCTGATGCCTCGGATGACGAGGGCGTCCAACTGTCCGCTGAAGTGGGCCGCGTTGGCCGCGCCCGATCCCTCCATCTCGATCGCCCCGGCGTTGTTGTAGTGCGACTCGATGTGCCGCGCGATGTCGGACTCGGAATCGGCCAGCACCACGTCACCAGTCGCGATCGGCGCGAAGTGCACCTCCACGCTCTCCAGGTCCCGCGCCGCCGACCGGGCCGCCTGCTCCAGCGCGTGGGAGCTGGGCAGGGCCTTGGGGCGAACCTTGAAGCCTTCGTCCGTCTGCTTGCCGCTGTGGATCTCGTACACCTGGGTGCCGACCACGACGTCACCGATGCCGATGTCGTCCTTCAGGCTGCCGGCCACCCCCACGAAGAACACAGCCTGTGGATGCAGCCACTCGATGAGCTGCGTCGCGAGTGCTGCGGCACGCTCGGCGCCCACCCCCAACTCACTGACCGCGACCTGCCAGGGGCTGCCGGGCAGCCTGCCGATCTCGACACGGGTTCCTTTGGGGTGGACGCGTTCCTCGCGGTCCTCGACGTGAGGGCGCACGGCCGTGTATTCCAGCGCCAGTGCGGTCAGGATCAGAACAGTCGGCTTCGTCTGCGGCACACTCTTAAGGTACTGCCGGGGGAAGGGGCACGAGTGGTGGAACGGGACGTTACGGTAGGGCAGTTGCTGCTCACCGAGTACCAGACGATCAAGGACGAGCAGAAGACGCGGATCGGGTTCCGGGACAATCTGCTGTATGTCACCCTCACGGTGGTGGCCGCCGTGATCGCCGCCGCGGCGCAGGCCAAACAGGCGGCGATGCTGCTCGCGCTCCCGCCCGTCTGCGTGGTGCTCGGGTGGACGTATCTCGTCAACGACCAGAAGATCTCGGCCATCGGCACCTACGTACGCGACGACCTGGGCCCGAAGCTCGGCCGGATCGCAGGCGCCGAAGAGGCGTTCACCTGGGAGAGCGCGCATCGCACCGACCACCGCCGCCGTTCCCGCAAGGCCGTTCAGTGCTTCGTCGATCTGCTCGCCTTCTGCCTGGTCCCGCTCGCCGGGCTCACTGTCTACTGGACCGCAGGTCACCAAGGTGTCGGGCTGCTCGCGGTGTCCGTCGTCGAGGCTCTGGCCATGGTCGGGCTCGGCGTGCAGGTCGTGTGGTACGCGGGGTACCTCGGATCAGCGTGACGGGCGGCGTACGGTGGAGTGCGGCGAGCGATGAGGAGGGCCGGGCGGCGCGATGCGCGGTGAGTTCGGGGACCATGTCGATTTCGGGGGCGCGGTCTTCCGCGGGCCGGTCATCGGCAAGACGGAGCATCACCAGCATCAGTACGGCTCTGCCCCCACCGCCCTCGCGTCCCTCCCGGCCCGGCCGCCCGGCTTCACCGGCCGTGAGCCCGAACTGCGCGCCCTCCTCACAGCCCTCGACCCCACCGCCCCCGACCCCACCGCGCCCGTCGCCGCCCTCTCCGGCCTCGGCGGCATCGGCAAGACCACGCTCGCGTTGGAGGCGGCACACCGGGCCTGTGCGCGGGGCTGGTTCCCGGGTGGGACGCTCTTCGTCGATCTGCACGGGTACGACGACACACCGGTCACGGCCGACCTGGCCCTCCAGGCCCTCCTCCGCGCGCTCGGCGTGACGCCCGTCCACGTTCCCGGCACCGCCGAGGAGCGTGGTGCGCTGTACCGCAGCGTGCTCGCCGGGATCGCCCGGGACCGGGGTCCCGTCCTCCTGTTCGCCGACAACGCCTCCTCGGCCGGGCAGGTCCGGCCGCTCCTGCCCGGCTGCCCCGGACACCGGGTGCTGACCACCTCCCGGCACCGTCTCCCGTCCCTCGGCGCCCGCCTCCTCTCCGTCGCGGAACTGCCGCCGGACGCCTCCCGCGATCTCCTCGACCAGGCCCTGCGCGCGGCCGACCCCGCCGACGGGCGCATCGCCGACGACCCGGAGCCGGCCGCCCGGCTCGCCGGCCTGTGCGGCCATCTGCCGCTCGCCCTCCAGATCGCCTCGGCTCTGCTGGCGGCGGCTCCGACGCGTCCCGTCCACGAACTCGTCGCCGAACTGGACGACTGCCGCAGCCGGGTCGACCACCTGGACGACGGGGAGCGCAGCGTGCGGGCCGCGTTCGAGTTGTCGTACCGGCGCCTGCAAGACGCTCAGGCGCGGCTGCTGCGCCTTCTCGCGCTCATGCCGGGCACGGAGTCGGGCCTCGACGCCCTCACCGCTCTGCTGGGCGACGAGCCCGGCACTCCGGCCTTCCTCACCGCACTGGAACGCGCCCACCTGGTCGAGCCGGGTGGCCGGCGGGGGCGCTGGCGGTTGCACGACCTCGTCCGGGAGTACGCGGCAGGGGAGGCGACCGCGGTGGAGCGTGCGGCGGGCAGGAGGCGGGTGCTGGCCTTCTACCTGCGGCGGGCCGAGGCCGCCGACGCGTCGCTGCGCCCCTGGGCCCGGGACGCGGTGTCCGGACCGTTCCGCGACCGTGAGGAGGCGCTCGACTGGCTGGACGAGGAGCGGACGAACCTGGTGGCCGCGACGCGGTGGGCCACGGACGAGCACCTCGCGGACGACGCGACCGCTCTTGCCGCTGCGCTGGGTGAGTACCTCCAGTGGCGGCGGTACTTCGACGACGGAGCCGGCGTGTCCCGGGCCGCCCAGGCCGCCGCGCACCGCGCGGGCGACGCGGGCCGCGAGGCCGAGGCCTGGAACCGGACGGGGGTCGCGCTGCGCGGGAGCGGCCGTCTGCGGGAAGCCTTCGCGGCGACCCGGCGGGCCCTGGCGCTGTACGACGCCGTGGGGCACGAGCACGGCAGGGCCATGGCCGTGGCCAACCTGGGCGCCGTACTCGGGGACGTCGGTGACGTGGACGCGGCCGTCGCCGCCTCCCGGCACGCGCTCGCCCTGTTCCGGCGCACCGGAGACCGGCACGGCGAGGCCGCTGCCTGGAACAACCTCGCGCTGATACACCGCAAGGCCGTCCGGGTGCAGGAAGCGCTCGACGCGCTGCGCCGGGCACTGGACCTCTTCCGGGAGACGGGCGACCGGCCGCGCGAGGGCCGCGCCTGGCACACCTACGGACTCGTGCTCAACGCGGCCGGGAAGCCCCGGGAGGCCGTCGGCGCCTGCCTCGAGGGGCTGGCGATCTGCGAGGAGTTCGAGGACTGGCACGGGGCCGGGCAGACCCTGTCCGCCCTTGCCCTCGTCCACGACACCACGGGCGACCCGGCGCGGGCCCGCACCCACTGGCTGCGCGCCGCCGAGGCCTACGAACGCGCGGGCTCCGCCCGGGACGCCGCCCAGGCCCGGCGCGCGGCCCGGATCACTGCCCCTTCACCCAGCGGTACTGCAGCTCCGGCCGCCCCACCGTCCCGTACTGCGGGCTCCGGGCCGCCCGCCCGGCATCCACCAGGTGCTCCAGATACCGGCGAGCCGTGATGCGCGAGATGCCGACGGCCTCGGCGACACCGGTCGCCGTGAGGCCGCCCGCGGCGCCGCGCAGGGCCACGGTGACCCGCTCCAGCGTCGGCGCGCTCAACCCCTTCGGCAGCGCCGCAGGCGAAGGCGCCCGCAGCACCGCCAACGCCCGGTCCACCTCGTCCTGGCCGCTCGCCTCGCCGACCGCCGCGTGGAACTCGGCGTACCGCACCAGCCGGTCCCGCAGCGTCGCGAACGTGAACGGCTTCAGCACGTACTGGACGACGCCCAGCGAGACGCCCTCCCGGACCACGGCCAGATCCCGCGCCGACGTCACCGCTATCACGTCCGCGTGATACCCGGCCGCCCGCAGCGACCGCGCGAACTGGAGCCCGTGCACATCCGGCAGGTGGAGGTCCAGGAGCAGCAGATCGACGGGCGTACGGTCCAGGATGCGACGTGCCTCCGCGCCCGTGTGCGCCTTGCCGACCGCCACGAATCCCGGCACCCGCCCGACGTACATCACATGCGCGTCGGCGGCCACCGGGTCGTCCTCGACGACGAGGACGCGGATGGGCTGCTGCTCGTTCGTCATCTGCTGCCACCCACCGGTGTGCGCAACGGCAACCGCACCTCGAACACCGCTCCGCCCTCCTCGGACTCCGCCACCGTCAACGTCCCGCCGAGCCGGGTGACCGCCTGCCGGACCAGGGCCAGGCCCAGGCCCCGCCCGCCGGGTCCGGCCGGTTTCGTCGAGAACCCTCGTTGGAATACCAGGTCGGCATGGGCGGGGTCGACACCGGGCCCCGTGTCGGACACACGCAGCACCAGTTCGGCGTCCGACGCGTACGCCGTCACGGTCACCCGCGCTCCCGCACTGCCCTGCGCCGCGTCCACCGCGTTGTCGATCAGGTTGCCGAGAACCGTCACCAGGTCCCGAGCGGAGAGCTCGGGCGGCAGCAGTCCGTCGTCCAGCCGGCTGTCCGCCGACATCACCAGCTCCACGCCCCGCTCGTTCGCCTGTGCCGTCTTGCCCAGCAGCAGGGCGGCCAGCACCGGCTCGCCGACCGCCGCCACCACCTGGTCCGTGAGCGTCTGGGCCAGTTCCAGTTCCGCCGTCGCGAAGTCCACCGCCTCCTGCGCCCGGCCCAGCTCGATCAGCGAGACCACCGTGTGGAGGCGGTTCGCCGCCTCGTGCGCCTGGGAGCGAAGGGCCTGAGTGAAGCCGCGCTCCGAGTCCAACTCACCCATCAGGGACTGGAGTTCGGTCACATCGCGCAGGGTCACCACCGTGCCCCGGCGCTCTCCTCCCGACACCGGTGAGGTGTTCACGACCAGCACCCGGGACGCCGTCAGGTGCACCTCGTCCACGCGCGGCTCCGACGCCAGCAGCGCCCCGGTCAGCGGTGCCGGCAGGCCGAGGTCCGCCACCGACCTGCCGATGGCGTCCTCCTCCTCGCCCACCCCGAGCAGCTCCCGGCCGCCGTCGTTGATCAGCGCCACCCGGTACTGACCGTCCAGCATCAGCAGCCCCTCGCGGACCGCGTGCAGCGCCGCCTGGTGGTAGTCGTGCATCCGGCTCAGCTCGCCGGCGTTCATGCCGTGGGTGTGGCGGCGGAGGCGGGCGTTGATCACGTACGTGCCCACCGCACCCAGCAGGAGTGCACCGCCGGCCACCCCGAGCAGGGCCGTGACCTGGTCCTGGACCCGCTCGCTGATCGCCTCGACCTTGATGCCGGCGCTTACCAGGCCGACGACCCGGCCGTTCTCCTCCACCGGGGTGACCGCGCGCACGGACGCGCCGAGGGTGCCGGTGTAGGTCTCGGTGAAGGTGTGGCCGTGCTGGGCGGGCCCGATGCGGCCGAGGAAGTGCCTGCCGATCTGCTTCTCGTCGGGGTGGGTCCAGCGGATGCCGGACGGGTTCATGATCGTCACGAAGTCGACGTCCGCGTCCCGCATGACCTGCATGGCGTAGGGCTGGAGATCCTTGGTCGGATCGGGGGTGTGGATCGCCGCGCGGACGGAGGGGGAGTCCGCGATCGAGCGGGCCACCGCCGTGGCATGGCGGGCCGCCGCGTCCTCGGCCTGCCGTGTGTCGCTGACGTAGGTGAACAGCGCGTACCCGGCCACGACCACCGCGATCAGCACGGCCTGCATGGCGAAGAGCTGGCCGGCCAGGCTGCGGGGGAGTGACGGGAAGCGCATGTCAGCAGTGTGCCCCTCGGGTTAAGCATGAACTAAATGAACGGAAGGGTGACCGCCCTCACAGACCGGGAGATAGTCACGGCATCCCCCACAACCCCCGGACGTGAGCCGCACGCCGGTGATGCCGACGAAGACGTCAAGGAGGGCAGCCGTGGCCGCCAGTTCCCCCGATAGGGCACCTGCCGTACCCCGCGTGAAGCGGGACCGGACCCATTACCTGTACATCGCGGTCATCGTGGCGGTCGTGCTCGGTATCGCGGTGGGGCTCATCTGGCCCGACGCGGGAGTCGAGCTGAAGCCGCTGGGCACCGGCTTCGTGAGCCTGATCAAGATGATGATCTCGCCGATCATCTTCTGCACGATCGTGCTCGGGATCGGGTCCGTACGCAAGGCCGCGAAGGTCGGCGCCGTCGGCGGTATCGCGCTCGGCTACTTCCTCGTGATGTCGCTCGTCGCCCTCGCCATCGGTCTCGTCGTAGGCAATGTGCTGCACCCGGGTGACGGGCTGCACATCACCGACGCCATCAAGGCGACCGGCCACGGCCAGGTGTCTCCCGACGCGCTGCCGCCGGTCGACTTCGTCCTGTCGATCATCCCGACGACCTTCGTGTCCGCGTTCACCGAGGGCCAGGTGCTCCAGACCCTGCTGGTAGCGCTGCTCGCCGGGTTCGCTCTCCAGGCCATGGGGTCGGTCGGACAGCCGGTGCTGCGCGGCATCGAGCACATCCAGCGGCTCGTCTTCCGCATCCTGTCCATGGTCATGTGGGCTGCGCCGATCGGTGCCTTCGGTGCCATCGCGGCCGTCGTGGGATCCGCCGGTCTGGACGCGCTGCGCAGCCTCGCCGTGCTGATGCTCGGCTTCTACGTCACCTGCGTCCTGTTCGTCTTCATCGTGCTCGGTACGCTGCTGCGCATCGTCGCGGGGCTGAACATCTTCTCGCTGTTCAAGTACCTCGCCCGCGAGTTCCTGCTGATCCTGTCGACCTCGTCCTCCGAGTCCGCGCTGCCGCGGCTGATCGCGAAGATGGAGCACCTGGGCGTCAGCAAGCCGGTCGTCGGCATCACCGTGCCGACCGGCTACTCCTTCAACCTCGACGGCACGATGATCTACATGACCATGGCGTCGCTGTACATCGCGGATGCCCTGGGCACGCCGATGTCGGTCGGCGAGCAGATCCCGCTGCTGCTCTTCCTGCTGCTGGCCTCCAAGGGCGCGGCGGGCGTCAGCGGCGCCGGTCTCGCCACCCTGGCCGGCGGTCTCCAGTCGCACAAGCCCGCGCTGGTCGACGGCGTCGGCCTGATCGTCGGCATCGACCGCTTCATGAGCGAGGCGCGTGCCCTGACCAACTTCGCGGGCAACGCGGTGGCGACCGTGCTGGTCGGCACCTGGACGAAGGAGATCGACAAGGGCCGGGTCAGGCAGGTCCTCGCCGGTGAGCTGCCGTTCGACGAGACGACGCTGCTGGACGAGCACGAGGCCGCGACCACCGACCTTCCCGAGCCCCGTGAGGACGGCGAGAAGGAGCTGGCCAAGGCCTGACCCAAGGGAAAGCCCCGGACGTCCGGCCCCGCCTGAACCCGGGCCGGGCGTCCGGTCACCACGCCGGGCGGCTGAGTCTCCCCCGTTCACTCAGCCGCCCGGTCTCCCTTTTGCGGGGAACCCCCTACGACTCCCCGCTCACCGCCGACCCTCACGCCCGCTCCTCACCCGCATCCACTAGCGTGCCGTTCCGGATCAACCGGAACGGCACGTTGCTGCTCGTTCCCGAACACCGTACGGAGGCACGGGGGATGAAGATCGACTGGGACCGGCGGACCTGCGCGCGCAAGGGCCATGTGACCTACGCGCCGGACGACCCCCGACTGCGGGTACGGCTGCACGCCGAGACCGCGCTCGGGGACGCCTGGCGCTGCCTGCGCTGCGGAGACTTCGCGCTCGGCGAGCCGCACGGCTCGGGACCCGCCGACGAGGCGCCACTCGTGCCACGCGGCAAGGTGCTGCGGGACCTGTTCATCCTGCGCTTCCTGGCCGTCGAGCGGGCCGTGCGCGGCGTGTTCATCGTCCTGGTCGCGGTGGCCGTCTGGAAGTTCAGCAACAGCCAGGACGCGGTGCGCCGGCTCTTCAACGAGTACCTGGACGTCTTCCGTCCGGTCTTCAGACACTTCCACTACGACCTCGACCACTCCCCGGTCGTCGGCTCCATCCAGAACGCCTTCGGCTACAAGCACTCCACGCTGCTGCTGGTCGCGGCGCTGCTGCTGGCCTACGCGCTGATCGAGCTGATCGAGGCGGTCGGCCTCTGGTACGCCAAGCGCTGGGCGGAGTACCTGACCGTGGTCGCCACCGCCGCCTTCCTTCCGCTGGAGATCTACGAACTCACCGAGCACATCAGCTGGTTGAAGATCGCCACCCTCGTCCTCAACATCCTCGCGGTGCTCTACATCGCCCTGACCAAGAGGCTGTTCGGGCTGCGCGGCGGGCGCAGGAAGTTCGAGGAGGAGCGGCACAGCGCTTCCCTGATGGAGGTGGAGGAGTCGGCGGGCGTCGTCGTCTAGGCCGCGCCCCGTGCCCCGCCCCAATTCCTTTGACCCGCCCCTGCGTTCGGCCCCAGGCTGGAAGCCTCGACGTGACCGGTCGAACGCAGGGAGGCGGACATGGGAGAGAGGGACATGGGGGAGACGGACTCCGAGGAGCCGGACTTCGGGGAACCGGGCGGACTGGAGATCCTCAGCTCGTCCGAGTACGAGCGCAGGTACGGGGCGGAACGGGATCCCTCGCCGTTGTCGATCGAGCAGATCAACGGGCTGTTCCACCAGTTCCTCATGGCGGTGGCCCGGCCCCGGCGCACGGAGCGGGGCGGCAGTCGCGATCTCACCAAGAGGCTGCGGGACCACCTGGGCACGGCCCCCACGGACCGCCCGGTGGTGAAGGCCGCGTACCCGCCCTACGACCTGCCCAACGTCCACCTCGCCCTGGAGCGCTGGTTCGCCGCCGAGGGCCGCTCCTACGAGCTGGTCGGCATGCGGGGCGCCCAGCACCACGGTGACCTCACCCTCGGCGACATCCTCGAATCCGCCGACCGCTACGACCGGTTCGTGATCGGCGCGGTCGACTACGCCCACCTGCCCATCTCGCCCGACGAGGAACTGGCCTGCGTCTCCTGCGGGTTCTACCTCGGCGCGGAGGGCGAGGAACGGTTCGCGATCCTGCTGCGGGGGCCGGCCGACGAGTACGGGCGCAACAAGGTCGAGATCGAGGTCCTCGCCCAGGAGAAGGAGTTCGCGGACCGGCTGCTCGCCCAGATCGACGCCCTCGTGCGCGAGCACAACGTCTTCCGCGGCCAGGTCCTCTCCTTCGAGGGCTCGGAGTTCGGCCACGGCCTGGGCCCGTTCCGCTTCCACCGCCGCCCCGGCATCACCCGCGAGGACATCGTGCTTCCGGCGGGCCTGCTGGACCGGGTGGAACGCCAGGTGGTGGGCGTGGCCCGGCGCCGCGAACAGCTCCGTGCGGCCGGCCAGCACCTGCGCCGCGGCCTCCTCCTCTACGGCCCTCCCGGCACCGGCAAGACCCACACCATCCGCTACCTGCTCTCCCACCTCCCGGAGTTCACGGCCGTCATCCTCTCCGGCACCGGCATCGAGGCCGTCGGTCCCGCCTGCGCACTCGCCCGGATGCTCCAGCCCGCGCTCGTCGTCCTGGAGGACTGCGACCTGATCGCCGAGGCCCGGGACTACGGCGGCGGCGAGCAGCCCCTGCTCTTCCAGGTCCTGAACGAGATGGACGGCCTCGGCGACGACGCAGACGTCGCGTTCCTTCTGACCACCAACCGCGCCGACCTCCTCGAACCGGCCCTCGCGCAGCGCCCCGGACGCGTCGACCTCGCCGTAGAGATCCCCCTCCCGGACACCGAGGGCCGCGCCCGCCTCCTCTCCCTCTACGGATCCGGGCTCGACCTGGGCAAGGAGACCGCCGACGAGGTGGTCACCCGCACCGAGGGCACGACGGCGTCCTTCACCAAGGAACTCGTACGCCGCTCCGTCCTGATCGCGGCGGAACGCGAGTCCCCGCACACGGAGCCGGAGGACGTACGCGCCGCCCTGGACGAACTCCTCTCCGACCGCGACGCACTGACCCGACGGCTGCTCGGGGTGCGGGGCGAGGGTGAGGGGGCGGCGGGGGTGGACGAGGAGGATTTCTAGGACCGTGGGGTGCCCCATGATTGGATCTTGGGGCACCAGTCCTTCACTACGGATAACGGGGAACATGGGTAAGACGGCCATAGGCGCGACTGCTCGGCGGATCAGGAACGGCTCCGAGGCGTGAGCCGCGCCCCGTCCAACCGGGCCACTTCCCCCGGGCTCAGCACCAGCTCCGCCGCGCCCGCCGAATCCCGGGCGGTCTCCGGACGGCTCGCGCCCGGGATCGGAATCACGGCCGGGGAGCGCGTCAACAGCCAGGCCAGGCACACCTGCTGAGGGCTCACCCCGCGCTCCCTCGCCACGTCGTGGAACGCGGCGAACCGTTGCGTGCCGTCCGCCGCCCCCGACGGCCCGTCCAGCGAGCTGCGTGAGATCCCGCCCAGCGGGCTCCAGGGCAGGAACGCGAGGCCCAGCTCCGCGCAGAGCCGCAGCTCGGCTTCGCCGGCGCGGGCCTCGGGGGAGTAGCGGTTCTGGACCGACACCAGCCGGTCGCCGAGGATCGCGCGGGCGCGGTGGATCTGGTCCGTGGTCACGTTGGAGAGGCCCGCCAGGCGGATCAGGCCCGCGTCGAGCAGCTCGCGCAGGGCGCCGACGGACTCCTCGAAGGGCACGTCCGGGTCGGGCTTGTGCAGCTGGTACAGGCCGATCGCCTCAACACCGAGCCGCTTCAGGGAGGCCTCGGCGGCCGCCTTGAGATGCCGGGGCGAGCCGGTCACCGTCCAGCTGCCGTCGGCCGGGCGGCCCCGGCCGCCCTTGGTGGTCACCAGCACGTCGTCGGTGTCGCCGCCGTAGGCCGCGAGGGCGCGGGCGAGGAGGAGTTCGTTGTGGCCGGGGTCCTGGCCCGGCAGGTGGTAGGAGTCGGCCGTGTCCAGCAGGGTCACGCCCGCGTCCAGGGCCGCGTGCACCGTGGCCAGGGCGCGCGCCTCGTCCGGCCGGCCCTCGATCGACAGCGGCATGGCCCCGAGCCCGACCGCGCTCACCCGGACCCCGCCCAGCATGCGGTGACGCACGTCAGTCGTCCTTTCCGAGCGTCTCGGCGACGGCCCTCGGCAGCCACTGCCGTACGTCACCGAAGGCGAAACCGAGCCGTGCGGCCCGGGAGTTGTCCATGCCGTAGCGACGGCGGAAGGCGAAGGGGGAGACCTCGGCGGACCCGGTCACCCCGAACACCGGCCTCCCCTCGGGGAGCTGCGCCGCCACCGCCGTACACAGGTCGTCCAGCGTCAGCAGGCCGTCGGAGGCGGCGTTCACCGGGCCCGTGAAGTCCTCGCCGGCCGCCCAGAACAGGAAGTCGGCGATCTCCTCGACGTGGATGTACGTCGCCGGGTGCGTGACCGGCGCTACGGCGATGGGGGCGCCGGTGCGGATACGGTCGGCGTAGTGCTGGAGACGGCCCGTGAAGTCGTCGTCGCCGCCCAGGACATGGGCCACCCGGACGGACACGTACGGGAGCGCGGGGTCCGCGGTGAACACCGCCTCCGCCTGCCGCTTGCCCTCGCCGTAGTGGGTGTCGAGGAACTCCGGGTCGGTCCAGGGGAGTTCGAGGTCGACGGCGACCGTGTGCGGGTCCACCGCGCCCTCCGGTACGAGCAGTTCCGAGTCCTCGTGCTCGTAGACCTCCACCGTCGAGGTCATCACATAGCGGCCGGTGCGCCCCGCGAGGACACGGCGGGCGATCGCCGCCTGGCGCGGGGTGTAGCAGACCTGGTCGAGGACGACGTCGAACACCCGGGTACCGACGGCCTCGCGCAGGGCCCTTTCGTCGTCGCGGTCGGCCACCAGATGCAGCACACCCGGCGGCGGAGGGGACGAACCCCGATTCAGGACCGTAACCCGGTCGCCGGCCGCCACCAGCCGCCCGATCAGCCGCTTGCCGAAATAGCGGTTGCCGCCGATGACCAGTACCTCTCGTGCCTTTCGCATGACCATAATTCTCCGGGCGTCACATCCGTTCCTGAAGGGGGAGACATGGGAGATACGGGTACCGCACCGAAAGAACCACGGCATCTGCGGGCCGTCGCCAACGAAACACCAGTGGTCTTCGACGCGGTGGACCGGCAGCTCCTGCACCTCCTGCAGACCGACGGGCGGATCAGGCTCAGCGAGCTGGGGCGACGGGTCAGCCTGAGCCCGGCCGCCGTGGCCGAGCGGGTGCGCCGGCTGGAGGCGGCCGGGGTGGTCGAGGGGTACGGCGCCCAGGTCGCGCCCGCCCGCCTCGGCTACGGCATCCAGGCCTTCATCCGGGTCAACCCGCACGGCGGCTACACACTCAAGCACCCGAGGACCCTGGAGCTGATCGACCGCCCGGAGATCACGGAGGTGCACCACGTGGTCGGCGAGGACTGCTGGATCCTCAAGGCCGCCGTCACCGACACCGTGCACCTGGAGGAGGTCCTGGAGCAGACCTCGGCACTGGGCCGTACGACGACCTCGATCGTGCTGACCTCGCCGGTGCCCCGGAAGCCGCTTCTGCCGCCCGTCTTGCCTTGACGCCGACGTCAACGCCTACGGTCGTGGACATGCGAATCGGCGAGCTGGCCGCACGGGCCGGGACCACCACCCGCACCCTGCGCTACTACGAGGCACGGGGGCTGCTGCCCGCCCGGCGCGACGACAAGGGACACCGCACGTACGACGAGGGCGACGTCAGGCTGCTCCAGCAGATCCGGACACTGCAGGACTTCGGGTTCGACCTGGAGGAGACGCGGCCGTTCGTGGAGTGCCTGCGCGCCGGGCACCCGGAGGGCGATTCCTGCCCGGCCTCGCTCGTCGTCTACCGGCACAAGCTGGAGGAGCTGGACGCGCTCATCGGGCAGCTCCAAGCCGTGCGGGAGACGGTCGCGGGGCAGCTGCGGCGGGCCGAGCGGGCCCGGGACGAGCTGGCCGCCGACGCGCAGGTTCCGGGTGGTCCGGAACCCGTGTGCGAGCTGGGAGGGCTGACACGGTGAGCTTGGTGAGCGGACTGGCCGAGGTGACGGACGCGGACTTCGAGGCGGAGGTGCTCGGCGCGGACCTTCCGGTCCTGGTGCAGTTCACGGCCGACTGGTGCGGGCCGTGCCGGCAGCTGGCGCCGGTACTGAAGGACATCGCCTTCGAGGAGGGCGACCGGCTGAAGATCGTCCAGCTGGACGTGGACCGCAATCCGGAGACGACGGTCTCCTACGGCGTGCTGTCCACACCGACCCTCATGGTCTTCCAGGACGGTGAGCCGGTGCGGTCGATGGTGGGCGCGCGGCCCAAGCGGCGGCTGATGGAAGAGCTGGCCGACGTGCTGTAAAGCAGAGGCGCCCACGAAAAAATCCCCTGAGCAATTGCGCTCGGGGGATTTCTCTGCGTATATTCAGTGATTCGTGACTTCCATGAGGGGAAGTCACGGAGAAACTCACTGAGCACAGTATATCCGGGCGGGAGCGGAATTGTCAAACAGCGATTTTCCAGACGATGAATTGCAGCACGAGCAGGAATTCATCGACGGACTGTACGCGCGCGCGGACGTGCTGCGCGGCGAGGCCCAGACCTCGGTCGCGGACGCGCTCGCCCAGGGCGACAAGCCCATGCAGGCCCGGCTGGAGCGGGACATCCTGGTCGCCGAGCGCTCCGGGCTGCTCGCCGCGCTGAACGCCGTCGACGGCTCGCTCTGCTTCGGCCGGATCGACCTCGCCGACGGTGCGGTCCACCACATCGGCCGGATCGGGCTGCGCGAGGACGACGCCGAGCGCACACCGGTCCTCATCGACTGGCGGGCCGACGTCGCCCGCCCCTTCTACCTCGCCACCGGTCACACCCCGATGGGCCTGCGCCGCCGCCGGCACATCTCCACCCAGGGCCGGACCGTCACCTCCCTGCACGACGAGATCCTCGACCTCGGCGACGCCACCCGCACCGGACACGAGGACCCCACCGGGGACGCCGTCCTGCTGGCCGCCCTCAACTCGGCCCGCACCGGCCGCATGAGCGACATCGTGCAGACCATTCAGGCCGACCAGGACCGCATCATCCGGGCGCCGCACCGCGGGGTGATGGTCGTCGAGGGCGGTCCCGGCACCGGCAAGACGGCGGTGGCCCTGCACCGGGCGGCCTATCTCCTCTACGAACACCGTGAGCTGCTGGCCCGACGGGCCGTGCTGATCGTCGGCCCGAACCCGGCCTTCCTCGGCTACATCGGCGAGGTGCTGCCCTCGCTCGGCGAGACCGGAGTGCTGCTGGCCACGGTCGGCGAGCTGTTCCCCGGGGTGAAGGCCACGGCGTCCGACAGCCGGGAGGCGGCCGCCGTGAAGGGCCGCGCCGAGATGGCGGACGTACTCGCCGACGTCGTACGCGACTGGCAGTCGCTGCCCGATCCGGTGATCGCGATCGAGCACGACCGCGAGATCCTGATGCTCGACGACGGCCTGGTGAAGGTGGCCCGCGAGCGCACCCGCGCCGCCGGACTGCCGCACAACGTGGCCCGCGAGCACTTCGAGGGCCACATCCTCAACACGCTCACCGAGCTGTACGCCGAACGCGTGGGGACCGACCCGTACGACGGCAGCAGCCTGCTGGACGCCTCGGACGTCACCCAGATCCGCGACGAGCTGGCCGAGAACCCCGAGGTCTCGGCCGCCGTCGACCAGTTGTGGCCACGCCTGACGCCGCAGCGCCTGGTCGCGGACTTCCTCGCCGACCCCGTGGGCTACGTCTCCGACGACGACGCGGCAGCCATCCACCGCCCGGTGACGCGGGCGTGGACCGTGGCGGACGTACCGCTGCTGGACGAGGCGGCCGAACTGCTCGGCGTGGACGAGCGGGTGGCGCGGGCGCGGGCGGAGCAGGAGCGGGAGACACAGGTGGCGTTCGCACAGGGCGTTCTCGACGTCTCCTACGCCTCCCGCACCTACGAGTTCGAGGACAAGGAGGAGAGCGACCCGGAGGGCTCGGAGGTCCTGTCCGCACACGACATCATCGACGCCGAGCGGTTCGCCGAGCGGCACGAGGAGGCGGACCACCGCAGCGCGGCCGAGCGGGCCGCGGCCGACCGGACCTGGGCCTTCGGCCACATCATCGTGGACGAGGCGCAGGAGCTGTCGCCGATGGCCTGGCGGCTGCTCATGCGGCGCAGCCCGACCCGCTCGATGACCCTGGTCGGCGATCCGGCGCAGACGGCGGAGGCGGCGGGCGTCGGCTCGTGGTCGAAGATCCTTCAGCCGTACGTCGAGGACCGCTGGGAGCACACGCGTCTCGGCGTCAACTACCGCACGCCGGCGGAGATCATGGAACTCGCGGCAGCCGTCGTCCGCGCCGAGAACCCCGGCTTCGAACCGCCCAGCTCGGTCCGATCCACGGGCGTGCGGCCCTGGGTGCGCGCCACCGACGACCTGCCCGGCGCCGTCGCCGAGGCGGTCGGGGAGTTGACGCCCGCCGAGGGCCGGCTCGCGGTCATCGCCCCGCGCCACCTGCACCGCAAGCTGGCCGCACGGCTGGACGGGGTGACGGCGGGCGCGGAGCCGGACCTGACGCGGACCGTCGTACTCCTGGACCCCCGTCAGTCGAAGGGGCTGGAATTCGACTCGGTACTGGTCGTGGAGCCGGCCCGCTACGGCACGAGCGACCTGTACGTGGCCCTGACCCGGGCCACGCAACGGCTGGGCGTCCTGCACACCGGTGCCCTGCCCGACGCGCTCAAGCAGGCCGCAACCACACCGTAGCCAGCGGGGGCAGGGTCAGCCGGATGCTCGCGGGACGGCCGTGCGCCCCCTGCGGCTCCGGCTTGACCGGGTCGGGGTGGACGACGTCGCTGCCGCCGTACCGGGCCGCATCGGTGTTCAGGGTCTCCAGCCAGGCCGGCACCTCCTCGGGCACACCGATCCGGTAGTCGTGGCGGACCACCGGGGCCAGGTGGGTGACGGCCAGCAGCGGGTTCCCGTCGGCGTCGTGGCGCAGGAACGCGAAGACGTTGTCGTCCGCCGCGTCCCCCGTGATCCACCGGAAGCCCGCCGGGTCGGTGTCGCGCTGCCACAGGGCCGGAGCGGCGCGATAGCCGGCGTTGAGGTCGCGGACCAGGTCACGGACGCCGCGGTGGTCGGCCTCGGCGCCGTAGGACGGGTCGAGCAGCCACCAGTCGGGGCCGTGCGTCTCGGACCATTCGGCGCCCTGCGCGAACTCCTGCCCCATGAAGAGGAGTTGCTTGCCCGGGTGGGCCCACATGAAGCCGAGGTAGGC